>NZ_JANX01000599.1 GCF_000767795.1 Inquilinus limosus MP06
GCCGCCCTGCTGGCGGAGGCGGGGGTGTTCCTGCAGCGGCCGGCCGCGCCGCCGCGGCCGCTGCGGGTTCCGGCGAACGCCCCGTCCTTCGGCCTGGTCCGGGCGGCGCTGTCATGAGCGACGAGGCGCATGACTGCGACGATGCCGGCGCGCCGGTCCTGACCCGGGCCGAGACGCTGGTGCTGTGGGCGATCCGCGCCTGGGTGGCCGGCCATCGCCACGGCATCCCGGTACTGGCCAATCTGCGCACCGCCTTCCGCAACGAAGGCGCGCCGGCGGCGGCCGAGGCGGTGGACGACCTGATGGGCTTCATCGCCAACGGCGCCGGCCGCACCATCCAGGTGAACTGCCCGCGCTGCCGCCAGGTGACGGAGGATGAGCGGCTGATGCTCGACGTCGTGGCGCTGCATCAGCAGGGCGAGACCCTGTGGGTGCCGTTCCTGGCGCGGGCCATCCTGACGCCGGTCGCCACCCGGTTGTGCGGCCCGATCTTCGCGGCCGTTGCCGACGCCCTGCGGGATGGCGGCATCGCGCTGCCGCCGGTCGCGGGCCAGGTGCCGCCGCCGGAGGCCGCGGCCCACGCCGTCCCGGCTGGGACGACGATCCACTGAGCCTGGTCTTCGGGATCAAGGGTTGCCCCCGGCCCGGTTTGCCGCCATGAATCACATCGGAATTGTAAGAAGCGAACAGCTGACCGATGCGTGGCGGACGTGTGTTGCTGGTCGAGGATGACGTGCTGGTGCGTCTCCTCGCCGTGGAGGCCCTGATCGATGGCGGCTTCGATGTCGCCGAGGCGGCGGACGGGCCGGAGGCGCTGCGCCTGCTCGACGGCGGCGACTTCGACCTGATGATCACCGATGTTGGCCTGCCCGGCATGTCGGGGGCGGAGCTGGCCGTCCAGGTCCGGCGCGAACGGCCGACGCTCAAGGTGCTGTTCACCACCGGCTACGGCGCCGAGGACGGGGTGCCGCAGGACCTGCCCACCCTGCGCAAGCCCTACGCCGCCGACGCCCTGGCCTCGACCGTACGGTCGCTGCTGGCGCCGTAGCCGGGCCGCTCAGCCCTCTCCCACGATCGGGCCGCCATGGACATGCGGGGGCAGCGCCTCGGTCGGGCCGCCGGGCATGATCGGGCGTGGCGCGAAGCGGCCCAGCGAGATCAGCCGGTCATACATCACCAACGCCCCGGCCAGGGACAGGTTCAGCGAGAAGCGGGTCGGGATCTGCACGATGTGGTCGCAGCGCGCGACCATATCGCGCGACAGGCCGCCCCGCTCCGACCCCAGCACATAGACCGCCCGGCGCGGGTGGCGGAAGCTCGGCAGGGCGACGGAGTCGGCCATCAGCTCGATCCCGACCAGCGCGCAGCCCTGCGGCAGGGTCAGCGAGGCGACGTCGGGATAGGTGTAGAGCGGCACCGTGCCGGCGGCGCTGGAGGTGTCGCTCCAGCCGAAATCCACGGTCTCGGCCACCGGCGCCACGGTGAAGCAGAAGGCCGCGCCGAAGGCATGGCCGGTGCGCAGCAGCGCCCCCACATTCATCGGCTTGCTGATGCCCTCGCAGCCGATCGCGAAATAGCCTTTCATCCGGGTCCCGTCCGTGTCGTCAGGCTGCGACCTTGCCCCGCGCGGGGCGGAAGGGCAAGGTGCGCGCCGGAACCGGCCCCGCCGACCCTGCCGAGACGACCATGACCGACCACCATCATCACGCCCACCCGCATGCCCACGGCCCCGCCACCGGAACCGCCGACCTCGCCGGCGGCGGCGCGCCGATCCTGGTCGAGGTCACCCGCGGCTCGATGGTCGAGAGCCGCCACCGCGGCAGCGCCCTGATCGTCGACCGCCATGGCGGGGTGCACGGCCATTGGGGCGACATCTCCCGGCCGGTCTATGCCCGTTCGGCGATCAAGTCGCTGCAGGCGATCCCGCTGGTCGAGAGCGGCGCCGCCGACGCCTTCGGCCTGGGCGACGAGGAGCTGGCACTGGCCTGCGCCTCGCATGGCGGCGAGCCGGGGCATGTCGAGCGCGTGGCGGCCTGGCTGGCGAAGATCGGCCTGTCCGAAGCCGACCTCGAATGCGGCACCCACCTGCCGTTCCACGAAGGCTCGGCCCATGCGCTGGTCTGCCGCCACGAGCATCCCTCGGCCTTGCACAACAACTGCTCCGGCAAGCACACCGGCTTCCTGACCACCGCGGTCCATCTCGGCGAGAAGACCAGGGGTTACATCCGCTACGACCACCCGGTGCAGCAGCGCATCCTCGGCGTGCTCGAGCAGATGACCGGCTGCGGCCTGGGCGACGCGCCCTGGGCGGCCGATGGCTGCTCGATCCCGACCATCGCCATCCCGCTGGAAGGCCTGGCCTTCGCCATGGCCCGGATCGCCGATCCGGACGACCTGCCCGAGAAGCGGCGCGCCGCGGTGCTGCGCATCCGCAAGGCCTGGGCGGCGCAGCCCTTCCTGGTGGCCGGTACCGGCCGCTTCGACACCGAGATGATGCAGGCCTGCCATGGCCGGGTGATGACCAAGGTCGGGGCCGAGGGCGTGTTCTGCGCCGCGCTGCCGGAATACGGCCTGGGCGTCGCCCTCAAGATCGACGACGGGGCGGACCGGGCGGCGAATGTCGCCATGGCCGCGATCCTGAAGCGGATCGGCGCGCTGGACGATGCCGATGCGGAGATCGCCGGTCGCTGGCTGGCGCCGGAGATTAAGACCCGGCAGGGCGTGACCGTCGGCGTGGTGCGCGGCGCCGAGGGGCTGGCCGGCGAGGGCTGAGGCACCCTGGGCTTCGGCCTGTTGCCCTGCCCGCCACGGCGATGGGATGCTGAATCGGCATAACATCGTTTGTATACGAACAATGATTGGTTCACACTGCCCCGCGTCGTTGTCATTTTGCGTCCGAGGCATCATGCGCGTCCCCGTCCGGTCCGATTGCAGGCTGGCCCGCTCCGCCGGGTCCTTCGGCGGGCGATGACGGCATCCGGCATCGCGCTGCGCGTGAACGGGACGGAGGTGCGGACGCCCGCCGCTCCCGCGACGCCGCTCCTGCATGTGCTGCGCAACGACGCCGGGTTGAACGGCCCGAAATACGGCTGCGGTCTCGGCGAATGCGGCGCCTGCCTGGTGCTGGTCGACGGCAAGGCGGCGCGCAGTTGCACCCTGCCGGTGGGCGCCATGGCCGGCCATGCGATCACGACGCTGGAGGGGCTGGGCGGCGAGGCCGGGCTGCATCCGGTGCAGCAGGCCTTCATCGACGGGCAGGGCGCCCAGTGCGGCTACTGCCTGAACGGCATGGTCATCCGCACCGTGGCGCTGCTGGCCGTTAACCCGCGCCCGACCGAGGCGGAGATCCGCGAGGCGCTGCGCTTCAACCTGTGCCGCTGCGGCACCCATGTCGAGATCCTGGCCTCGGTCCGCCGCGCTGTGGCGCTGACCGACGGCACGGGGGCGCCATGACGCCGTCGGCCCTGGCCCGGCTCACGGCGGCGGAGCTGCTGGATGCGGCGGACACGCTGCTGGTCTACCGCCGCGCCGGCGATGGGGTGGAGCCCTTCATCTGCTTGTCGGCGGTCGACGACATCATCGGCTATTGCGGCCATGTCGATCTGGGCCAGGGCATCCGCACCGCCCTGACCCAGATCGTGGCGGAGGAGCTGGACGTCCCGCCCGGGGCGGTGGAGATGGTGCTGGGCGATACAGCCCGGGCGCCCAACCAGGGTCCGACCATCGCCAGCGACAGCATCCAGC
>NZ_JANX01000600.1 GCF_000767795.1 Inquilinus limosus MP06
CTGCGCGCGTCCGCGCGCGAATGGGCGAAGGCCCCGATCAGCCGGACAGGCTGATTTGCCAGGATCCAGGCCGGATCGAATCGAGAGAACCCCCTCCCCCTCCCCCCCTCCCGCAAGGGGAGGGGGGACTCATTTTTGCTCTCGTCATGAGCATCCCGGACGATTCCAGGGAATTCTGAAAAGGCCTCGCTTGCGGGCAACCCGTTGCGATGGGCATGGCAGGCCTGAACCCATCCCGCGCTAGTTCAGCTCCTTGGTCATGAACACGCGGCTGGTGCCAGGCGGATCACAGGCGATCTCGCCGAACGCCCGCCAGCCATGGCGGCGGTAGAACTCCGGCGCCTGGAAGCTGATGGTGAGCAGGACACCGGCGCGGCAGCCGCGGCGGCGCCCCTCCTCCTCCATCATCCGAAGGATGCGGCTGCCCAGCCCGCCGCCCCGCAGCCGCTCCGGCAGCCAGAACAGCTCGACGAACAGCAGCCCCAGCGAGGTGCGCCCCTTGGCGCCGCCCAGAATCTCGCCGCTGTCCGGATCACGGACCACGACCGAGAGCGGCCGCCGATCGCTGTAGCCGGTGACGGCATCGTTATAGGCGTTCAGCCCGTCATTGATCAGGGCCTCCAGTGCCTCGTCGGCCGTCTCGGCCAGGACGATCTCGGGATCGCTCATCGCCGCCTCCGCCTTTCAGCCTGCACGCTCACGACACCCGGCGCTGCACCCCGTCGACCGGCGACAAATGCGAGATCAGCCGCTTGCCGGTCCAGTACAGCAGCCGGACCAGCGGCGGCTCGATGCCGACCGTCAGCTCGGCCCCCTGCTCGAGGTTGAACCCGACCGCATGCGACGGGCTGGGGCCGATCGACGCCGGGATGCCGGCGAAGGTGGTGTCGACCGCGCGGTGGACATGGCCGCACAGCACATGCACCACCTGGCGGTGACGGACCAGCACCCGGGCCAGCCCGTCGCCATTGCCGCAACGCCAGCCATCCATCCGGGTCAGGCCGGTCTCGAAGGGCGGGTGGTGCATGAACACCAGCGCCGGCTGCTGCGGCGCCTCCGACAGCCGGGCGTCGAGCCAGTCCAGCCGCTCGTCGCACAGGAGCCCCTCGATCCGGCCCGGGATGGTGGTGTCGAGGCCGATCAGCCTGAGGCCGCCGGTCTCGCCGGCGATGTTCAGGAACGGCCCGTCGGTACCGACCCCGGCATGGCCGGCGAAGGCCTCGCGCATCGCCTCGCGCGAATCATGGTTGCCGGGGATCGCCAGCATCGGCAGGCCCAGCGGCGCCAGCGCCTTGCGGAACAGCCGGTACGATTCGACATCGCCCCGGTCGACCAGGTCGCCGGTGACCAGCAGCAGGTCCGGCTGCGGCGACAGCGCGCCGAGATGCTCGACGCAGCGCCGCAGCGCGCCGAGCGCGTCGATTCCCGTCTCCACCGCCACCTCCGGCGTGGTGACGTGGGTGTCGGTGATCTGGGCGATCAGCATGAACGTCCGGTCCTCGGCGCCGCGCAGCGGGACGGGGTCGGCACGGTCGCGCGGGCCGGGCCGACCCGATTTCAGTCCCAGAGCGTTACACCGGCGGCGAGGCCGAGCGCCAGCGCCGGATGCGGCTTCCGGCTCCCGGCCCGCGACACCGAACGGTTATTGCGCGCCGAGCGCGACCGGCAGGCTGAGCGTGTCCTTGCCGCGCACGACGGTCAGGGTCACCGAGGTCTGCGGCCGCATCAGGCCGACGGCGTTGCGCAGCGCGGTGGCGCCGTCGATCGGGTGCCCGTCCAGCGCCGTCACCACGTCGCCGATCCTGAGGCCGGCCGAGGCCGCGACGGTGCCGGGGACGATGCCGGTGATCAGCGCGCCGCGGGTGGCGGCGGAGATGCCGCGCGACGTCGCCTTGGCCGGCGTCAGGTCCTCGATCGCGACGCCGAGCTTGGCCCGCGAGACCGAGCCGAACTGCTCGATCTGGTCGATCGAGTTCTTGACCATGTGCATCGGAATGGCGAAGCCGATGCCGGCATTGGCGCCCGACGGGCTGATGATGGCGGTGTTGATGCCGACCAGATGGCCGTCGAGGTTGATCAGCGCGCCGCCGGAGCTGCCGGGGTTGATCGCCGCGTCGGTCTGGATGAAGTCCTCATAGCCCTCGATGCCCAGGCCGCTGCGGCCGGTGGCGCTGACGATGCCGAGCGAGGCGGTCTGGCCCAGGCCGAAGGGGTTGCCGATCGCGACCACGAAGTCGCCGACCTTGGGCATGTCCGTGTCGTCCACCGGCAGCTCGGTGGTCAGCCCCGCCGCCGGGATGCGCAGCACCGCGATGTCGATGTCCGCGGCCGAGCCCACGACCTGGGCCGGCACCTCGTTGCCGTTGCCGAGGGTGACGCCGATCTCGGTGGCGTTCTCGACGACGTGGGCGCTGGTGACGACCAGCCCCTTGGCGGCATCGACGACGACGCCGGAACCGACGCTGCGGAACGCCTTCTCCTTCTCGCCGCCGAAATAGCGCCGGATGTCGGGGTCGCGCAGCATCTCGGCGCTGGGCCGCACGGTGCCGCGGACCGAGACGTTGACCACCGCCGGCATGGCCTTGGTCAGCAGCGGATTCAGCGTCGGCAGCAGGCCCCCGCCGGTGGCGGAGCCGGCCGAGCCGCCGGAGTTGCAGGCGGACAGCGCCAGCATCACAGGCACGATCAGCAGCGTCAGGATGCGGCGCATCAAATCTCTCCTTCCGATCCGCTGGAAGATGTGCGCCGGTTTGCGCCAAGCGTCCAGGCCCCGGGTTGATTCCCGATCACCGAACCCGCGAGGGCGGCGAAAGTTCACGGACGGCCGGCCAGGGTGGCGGCAAGACCGGCCCGGAGCAAGGGTTTTGCGATCGGAGCGACACTGCCCCTCCCATCCTGCCCCCGGGCAGGGTATATAGTCGGACATGACGACTGTGTGACATCGGCGTCGGCGACGGGCGTCGGGCTGCGATCCGCTTCAGATCCGGAGGAACTTCATGACCGCGACCGACCAGGCCGACAGCGCGGATATCGAGGCTTTGGCGAAATTTTTGTCCGAATCCGACGCGGCGGCGGTGGCACCCTACGCGCTGGTGCGCCGCGGCCGGATCAAGTGCTTCTTCGACAACCCGTCGACCGCGACCGAAAGCGGCATCCAGGCCTATGCCGACCGCGCCTTCACGGTGATCGACGTCCGCGCCCGGAAGGTCGTGCGGAGGCGCTGAGGAGGCGGCGCTACCGCCCACCGATCCTATGACTGCGCCCCCTACGTCATGGCGAGGCGCGCAGCGCCGTGGCCATCCAGGAGCTGTGCGAGCCGCCCTGGATGGCCACGCCCCTTCGGGGCTCGCCATGACGGCTTAATGTCCTGAGCCGCCAGTCTCATCGTCAAAGCCAGACGGCTCGCGGATCGCCTCTCTCGGTGCCTCCGGAAGGTCGACACCGCCAAGCGGCGCAAAGCGCTGCCGGATCGCATCGGCCAGATTTCCGGTGGCGTCGGCTTCGCTCGACAGAGCAGACCGAAGGATGTCCAACACTTCATCCTCGACCGTACGACCGTTGCGGGCGGCACGCCGGCGCAAGCGAGCGATCAGGGCGGCGTCGAGTTGGCCAACAATGCTCGCGAAGACAGTCTCTACCAATTGATGACGTGCCGCGACACTCCCGCGAAGAGACCTGGTTGGCAACCGCATGTCTCGCACCGGCCTTGCTTTTCACACTCCCCCTCCCCTTGCGGGAGGGGG
>NZ_JANX01000601.1 GCF_000767795.1 Inquilinus limosus MP06
TCCCCCCCTCCCGCAAGGGGAGGGGGGACTCAATGAGGAGACACCCGTCCAGGACTTGGCGTCTTTCAGATACCAGCATCACCATCTCACACCCCCAGCGGCCGCAGCAGGTCGCGGGCGATGATGTGGCGCTGGATCTCGCTGGTGCCGTCCCAGATCCGCTCCACCCGCGCGTCGCGCCAGAAGCGCTCGATCGGCAGGTCGTCCATCAGCCCCATGCCGCCATGGATCTGCAGCGCCGCATCCGTCACCCGGCCCAGCATCTCCGAGGCGAACAGCTTGGCCTGGCTGATCGCCCGGTTGGCGTCCTGGCCCTGGTCGATGCGCCAGGCGGCCGCCAGCGTCAGCCAGTCGGCGGCGTCGATCTCGGTGATCATGTCGGCCAGCTTGAAGCCGGTGCCCTGGAACCGGCCGATCGGCTGGCCGAACTGCTTGCGCTGAGCGGCGTAGGACAAAGCAAGGTCGAAGGCGCGGCGCGCCCGGCCGACGCACATCGCCGCCACGGTCAGGCGGGTGGCGTGCAGCCAGGTGTTGGCCAGGTCGAAGCCCCGCCCCTCCTCGCCCAGCATCTGGTCCGCCGGCACCCGGCAGTCGTCGAAGGTCAGCGTGGCGTTGTGATAGCCGCGATGCGAAACCGAGTTGTAGCCGGGCCGGATCTCGAAGCCCCTCGTGCCACGGTCGACCAGGAAGCAGGAGATACGCCTGCGCCCGGCCGCATCCTCGCCCGTGGCCGCGAACAGGATGACGAAATCGGCCACGTCGGCATGGCTGATGAAGTGCTTGGTGCCGTTGATCACCCAGTCGCCACCGTCGCGCCGGGCGCTGCAGCTCATGCCCCGCAGGTCGGAGCCGGCGTCGGGCTCGGTCATCGCCAGGGCGTCGATCGCCTCGCCGTGGACACAGGGCAGGAGGTACCGCTCGCGCTGCTCCGGCGTGCCGGCGCAGAGGATGTTGGAGGGCCGGCCCCAGAACACCGTCAGCGCCATCGAGGCCCGGCCGAGCTCGCGCTCCAGCAGGGTGAAGGTCAGGTGGTCGAGGCCGCCGCCGCCGAACGCCTCCGGGATGTTGGGGGCGTAGAAGCCGAGATCGCGCACCTTGCGCTGGATCTCGCGGCCGACCTCCGGCGCGACATGGCCGGTGCGCTCGACCTCCCGCTCCAGCGGCTGCAGCTCGCGTTCGACGAAGCCGCGCACCGTATCGACGACCAGCTGCTGCTCGTGGCTGAGCCCGAAATCCATCGCCGCCTCCCTGTTTCCGAAGAGGCTATTGCGACGCTGGCCGGGCGGGCGATACCGTTTCGGATCCAGTCAATACGGAATCGGAAGCATGGCCGAGCCGCGGCGGATCGACATCCTGGTGCTGGATGCCTTCTCCAACCTGACCCTGGCGGCGCTGGTCGAACCGCTGCGGGTCGCCAACCGGATGGCGGGGCGGCGGCTGTTCGACTGGTCGGTGCTGAGCGAGGATGGCGGGCCGGTCACCAGCAGCAGCGGGCTGCGGATCGACGCCGATGCGGCGATGCCGGCGGGCGGTGCCGACACGCTGTACGTCGTCGCCAGCTTCGAGGCCGAGGCACGGGCCACACCCGGCGTGCGCCGCTTCCTGCGCGCGGCGGCCCGGCGCGGCGCGGTGATCGCCGGGCTGGAATCGGCGCCCTATGTGCTGGCCCTGGCCGGAGTGCTGGACGGCCACCGCGCCACCACCCATTGGGAGGATCTGCGCGACTTCGCCGAGCGCTTCCCGGCCGTGACCGCGGTGCCCGACCGCTTCGTCGTCGACCGCCGCCGCATCACCGCCGGCGGGGCGCTGCCGACCCTGGACCTGATGCTGGACCTGCTGCGGCGCGAGCACGGGCTGAGCCTCGCTCTCGCCGTCTCCAGCACCTTCCTCTACGAGGGCGCGCCGCCCGGCCACGACCCGCAGCACATGGTCGCCGCCGGCCGGCTGGCCTGGCAAGACCCGCTGCTGGTGCGGGCGATCCGGCTGATGGAGGCCAACATCGAGGCGCCACTGCCGGTCGAGGCGATCGCGGCGGAGCTGGGCATCGGCCCGCGCGCTTTGCTGCAGCGCTTCCGGGCGACGCTCGGCACCGGCCCCAAGGCCTATTACGCCGAGCTGCGCCTGGCCCTGGCCCGGCGCCTGCTGGAGAACACCGACCGCCCGGTCAACGACATCGCCGCCGATTGCGGCTTCGCCTCCGGCTCCGCCCTCGCCCGCGCCTTCCGCACCCGCTACGGGGTCAACCCGGCTGGGTTCAGGAAGGGAGGCTAGCCTCAGCGCCTGACCACCGGGTCGGGCGAGAATCGGGCTTGGCGGGGGCCGAGCTCGTGGCCCTGCCGCTCGGTCAGCAGGCCGTACAGCTCCGGCCGCCTTCCGCGGATCCAGCGTCGGCCGGTGGCCAGCGGCAGCAGGTCGAGGTCGAGATCGGCCGTCACCATGGCGTCGTCGGCCACGCCGGTCTCGGCCAGGATGCGGCCATAGGGGTCCAGCACCATGGCGTTGCCGGTGCGCACCTCGCCGTCATCCTCGCCGACGCCGTTGCTGAACAGGAGGAACAGGCCGTTGTCATGCGCCCGCGCCGGCAGCCAGCGCATCAGCCAGCCGCGGCCCTTCGGCCCCGCGAACTCCGCCTCGATCGCCGCCGGGTCCTCGTGCCGCCGGTGCCACAGCGCCGGGTCGATCAGCCCCATGGCGTGCGGGCTGCGCGAGGCGCAGCCGCCGGTCTGGTGCGGCGCCAGCAGGATCTCCGCGCCCAGCAGAGCCGTGGCCCGGGCATTCTCCACCAGGTTGTTGTCCCAGCAGATCAGCACGCCCAGCCGCACGCCCCAGGGCGTGTCGAACACGGTGTAGCGGTTGCCGCTGGCGATGTGGTCGCTTTCGAAGGCGTGCAGCTTGCGGTGCCCATGCACCGACCCGTCCGGCAGGCAGACGGCATAGGAGTTGTAGAAGCGGCCGTCGCCGCCCGCCTCCACCAGCCCGGCGCCGATCGCCATGCCGTGCTGTACCGCGAGATCGCGCACCACCTGCACCGACGGCCCGTCCGGCACCGGCTCGGCCAGGGCGGCGATGGCATCGCGGCCGAGGTTGCGGACATGCCAGTAGCCGGTGATGCACATCTCCGGAAAGGCCAGGATCTTCACCCCGTCCGCCGCCGCAACCTCGGTGAAGTGGCGGATGCGGGACAGGTTGTAGGGCTTGTCATCGGCCCGGTGCCGGAACTGGACGGTGGCGGCGCGCAGCAGGGTCATCACGGCCTCGCGGAGGGCTGGCATGGACGGCGATGACCACCGAACGAAACCCTTCTTGTCATGCCCGGGCTTGACCCGGGCATCCAGAGGCTGTCGGGACCCTCTGGATTGCCGGGTCAAGCCCGGCAATGACAGGAAAGAGAAAGACGATCGGGGCCAATTCCAAGGAATTCTAAGACCCCCTCGGCCTGTGCATGGACTATCATCCCTGCACCATGCCCGATCGAAACCGCACAGCCCTGGACTGGGACGATGTCCGCTACGCCGTCGCTCTGGCGCGGCATGGCAGCCTGTCCGCCACCGCCCGGGCGCTGGGGGTGAACCACGCCACCGTGTCGCGCCGGCTGGACGGGCTGGAGCGGGCGCTGGGCCGGCCGATCTTCGACCGCCGTCCCGACGGCTACCGCCCGAACGCGGCCGGCGCCGCGGTGCTGGCCGAGGCCGAGGCGATGGAGGCCGGGGCGCTGGCCCTGC
>NZ_JANX01000602.1 GCF_000767795.1 Inquilinus limosus MP06
GGGTTTCAAATCCACCGCCGCGCGCAGGCTGCCGTCCATGTAGAAGGGCACCGATTCGTGCTCGTGCACGATCAGCCATCCTTCTTCGGTGCGGCGCAGGCCCAGGGTAATGCGAAACCACAGGTCGACCTTCACGCCGTCGGTCTTGGTGCCGGTCATCCGGGCGAAGCCGTGGCAGAAGCCGACATCGCCGTCCGCCGCGATGCGCAGGTCGTGCACCTCGTAGCCGATCGGCCCGTCCCAGGTGGCGAACCAGGCATCCAGCCCCTCGGGCCCCGGCTGCCCGACCCGCAGCGGCGGCGCCAGCGAGAACAGGACGGGGTCGGCGGCATGGCAGGCGACGACGCCCCGGGCATCCTTGCGGCGCAGCGCCGCCGCATGCTCCTCGACCAGGGCATGGATCCGGGCTTCTGTGGTGTCGGTCATGGGATTCTCCTCTGTCTCGTCCGGACTGTTCCAAGAGATCGTCAGCGCCGACGCTGACCCGGCGTCTCAGGGCTTCAGGTCCACCGCCGCCCGCAGGCTGCCATCCATGGTGAAGGGCACGGATTCGTGCTCATGCACGATGGTCCAGCCATCGGCCGCCCGGCGCAGCCCAAGGGTGAGACGGAACCAGAGATCGACCGTCTCGCCGTCGGTCTTGGTGCCGCTCATCCGGGCGAAGCCGTGGCAGAAGGCGATGTTGCCATGGGTCGCGATACCGAGAGTATGGACCTCGTAGCCGATCGGCCCCCGCCAAGTCGCGAACCAGGCGTCCACGTCCTCGACGCCAGCCTGGTCGGCGGCCAGAGGCGACCCCATGGAATACAGGGAATAGAGGCCGTAATCGGCGGCCTGGCAGGCGACAAAGCCCTTGGCGTCCTTGCGGCGCAACGCCGCCGCACGCTGTTCGATCAGGGCGCGGATCTCGGCCTCGCTGTCATGCTGGCTGGTCATCTCGCTTCCTCCTGAAATGAAAGGCCGGCGGCAGGACCGGCCCTCGCCGGCAGGCCGCTCAGCGGATCGGCGCGCCGATCGACCACAGCACGCCGAACGGGTCGCGCAGCTGGCCCCAGCGGTCGCCCCAGAACATCGGCTGCAGCGGGGTGACGATCTCGGCCCCGGCCTCCACCGCCCGGTTCCACCAGGCGTCGGCATCGTCGACCTGGAGATGCAGGGAGAAGGCCTGCGGCGCCTCCAGCGGATAGCCATGCTCCGGATACGGGTCACCCAGCATCACCGAGCCGCCATTGATGTAGAGGTGGATGTGCATGGTGCGGCCCTGGTCGTCCACCGGCACGCGGCCGACCTCCTCGGCGCCAAAGGCCTTCTGGTAGAATTCCGAGGCCTTCACCGCCCCGCCGACATTGAGATAGGGGGCCACGCCGCGGACCTCGGCCCGCGCCTGCATCGCAGCCTCGTCGAACTCGGTCATCCGGTCTCTCCTGCGTTCCGGCCGCGCGGATGCTGCGGGCCTGCCCCTAGGACGGCCCGGCCGAGGCGGTCCCGACATCGCTTCCGGAAAAAGTTTCGGGGCTCAGGCGGAGGCCGCGCCGTCCTGCTGCAGGCGGTCGAGATGCATGCGGATATGCGCGGCCTCGGCCGCGGTGTTGGCCAGGGCGATGGCCTGGTTGAAGGCCTCCCGCGCCTCGGCGGAACGGCCGAGCTGCTGCAGCAGCGCCCCGCGCACCCCGAAGAAGTAGAAATAGCCGGACAGGCGCGGCGCCAGCGGCTCGATCAGCTCCAGCGCCGCCTGGGGGCCGAGCAGCTTGGCCACGGCGACGGCGCGGTTCAGCGTCACCACCGGCGAGGGCTGCAGCCGCTCCAGCGTGGCGTAGAGCAGGTCGATCTGGGCCCAGTCGGTGTCCTTCGCCTCGGCCGCCCGGGCGTGCAGCGCCGCGATCGCCGCCTGCACCTGGTACGGGCCGGGGCTGCGGTGGCGGATCGCCTTGTCGATCAGCGCCAGCCCCTCGGCGATCATCCCCTGGTTCCACCGGCTGCGATCCTGGTCCTCCAGCAGCACGATGCTGCCCCTGGCGTCGAACCGCGCCGCGGTCCGCGAATGCTGCAGCAGCATCAGCGCGGTCAAACCCATGATCTCCGGTTCCGCCGGGAACAGCCGCAGCAGCAGCCGGGCCAGGCGGATCGCTTCGTCGCACAGCGGCGCACGAAGCGGCGCCTCCTCGCTGTTGGCGGCGGAATAGCCTTCGTTGAACACCAGGTAGATCATCGCCGCGACGATCGACAGCCGCTGCGCCCGCTCCGGCGCGCCCGGTGCCTCGAACGGCACGCCGGCATTGGCGACCTTGGCCTTGGCCCGGGTGATGCGCTGCTCCATCGCGCTTTCGCCCACCAGGAAGGCGCGGGCGATCTGCCGGACCGAGAGGCCGGAGACGATGCGCAGCGCCAGCGCGATCTGCTGCGTCGCCGGCAGGTCGGGATGGCAGCAGATGAACAGGAGCCGCAGGATGTCGTCGCGATACTCGGCGCCGTCCAGCCGCTCGGCCATGTCGGCCTCGGCGTCCTCGAGGTCGGACAGCATCTCGTCCGGCGGCAGCGGCTCCTGCTTCCTTCCGCGGCGCACGCCGTCGAGAGCCGCATTGCGGCCGACGAAGATCAGCCAGGCCGCCGGGTCGCGCGGCGGCCCCTTCTGCGGCCAGGTCTTCAACGCCCGGAGACAGGCCTCCTGGAACGCCTCCTCCGCCGTGTCCAGGTCCCGGAAATAGCGCAGCAGCGCACCGAGGGCCTGAGGGCGGGCGGAGGCGAAAGCCGTGTCGATCCAGGCGATGTCTGTCATTGTCCGGCTGTCCCAGGCTTGAAGCGGCGGATCGGGCGGACCTCATAGGTCGCCCCGGGATTGGCTTTGGAGAGGTCGCGCACGATGTCGAGCACCTCCTCCAGCGATTCGCATTCGAAGGTGTAGAACCCGAGAAGCTGTTCCTTGGTCTCGGCGAAGGGGCCGTCGAGCACCAGCGGCTCGCCCCCGCTTTGGCGCACGATGGTGGCGGCGGTGGTCGGCATCAGCCGGGCGACGGGCCCGACCTTGCCCTGCTTCGCCACCGGCTCCAGCACCGCGGTCAGCCGGCCGATGACCGTGTCGTCTTCGGCCTGGGTCCAGGCTTCGGTCACGGCTTCGTTGTGGTAGCAGAGGACGGCGTACAGCATCCGGGTATTTCCTTCTTCCTCCCGAGGACGAGGGAGTATGCCCGGCGCCGACACGGCGGGCAAAAAATGCGGCAGGGCTTCTTGAGACACCGTCATCCCGTGCGCGCTGCGGCGCGAAGTGCCGCTGCGCAGACACGGGATCTTGTGTTGTCCTGAGGCCTTCCAGAATACCCAGAAGCGTCATTGCGAGCGCAGCGAAGCAATCCAGGGGCCAGTGCGCACCGGCCCCTGGATTGCTTCGCTGCGCTCGCAATGACGGAGCGGAAGGGCGCCGCACCACTTCGTGCCGCGCCGCGCCCGGGATGACGTGGAAACAAATTGGACGATTTGGAAACTTCGGCTTCAGCCCAGCTCCGCCAGCGCCATCTCGGCCACCGCCAGGTCGATCGCCGGGTGGTCGCCATCCTCGCCGTCGTCCAGGCTCCAGACGGCGGAGAGGGAGGACGCGGCCAGCACCCAGCGCAGCAGGCGATCGCGCTCCATCCCCGCCGCCTCGGCCACCACCGTCGCCCGCCGGGCCAGGCGGCCGGGCTGCGTCGCCACCGCCTGGTCCGGCGCGGCCAGG
>NZ_JANX01000603.1 GCF_000767795.1 Inquilinus limosus MP06
CGGCACATCGACGAGCCCGAGGCGGTGCGGCCGGTGGCGCCGCCGCGGCCGAAGCCGCCGGTTGAGGCGCGGCCGCGGCGCCTGTCGGTGACCCAGATCTCGGTCTGGATGCAGGACCCCTACGCCATCTACGCCCGGATGGTGCTGAATCTCTCGCCGCTGGACCCGATCGAGGCCGAGCCGGGCGCGTCGGAGCGCGGCACCGCCATCCACGCCGCTTTGGCCGGCTTCGTCCAGGCCCATCCCGACGCGATGCCGCCGGATGCGCTGGACCGGCTGCTGGCGCTGGGCCGCACCGAGTTCGCCAAGCTGCCGCCGGGGCCGGACATCCGCACCTTCTGGTGGCCGCGCTTCGCCCGCATCGCCGCCTGGTTCGTCGAGACCGAGGCGCGGCTGCGCGCGGCCGGGCGGCGGGCGATCCTGACCGAGCAGAAGGGGCTGGTCACCCTGCCCGCGCCTGGCGGGGCCTTCGCGCTGTCCGGCGTCGCCGACCGCATCGACCAGGGCCCGGACGGGCTGGTGGCGGTCGACTACAAGACCGGCGTCGTGCCGTCGAACGAGCAGATCCTGGCCGGACACCAGCCGCAGCTGCCGCTGGAGGCGATGATGATCCGCGACGGAGGCTTCCCCGGCGTGCCCCGGGGCGTGCCGGTCGCCGGGCTGGAGCATTGGCGCCTGTCCGGCGCCGCCACGCCCGGCGAGATCAAGCCGGTGAAGCCGGCCGAGGGCGACTTCGCCGCCCTGGCCGACCAGGCTCTGGCCGGGCTGATGGGGCTGATCGCCCGCTTCGACCTGCCGGAGACGCCCTATCTGTCCCAGCCGCGCGGCCTGGCGCCCCGCTTCTCCGACTACGCCCATCTGGCGCGGGTCAAGGAATGGTCGGCGGGGGGCGAGGGATGAGGATCGGCGGGGTCTGCGTGGGTGTCGGAAACCCCCTCCCCCTACCCCCCTCCCGCAAGGGGAGGGGGGACTCGGTTGCGTTGTTGCCTCGAAATCGTGATCGAGGCGCCAGCCTAATTTTGCCCCCCCTCCCCTCGCGGGAGGGGGTAGGGGGAGGGGGTTCGCGCCGAAGCTCCGGCCCCGGGGTCGCGCCATGACCCTGATCCATCCCGATCCGACAAAGCGGCAACGCGAGGCCTCCGACCCCCAGCACTCCGTCTGGGTCGGCGCCTCGGCCGGCACCGGCAAGACCAAGGTGCTGACCGACCGGGTGCTGCGGCTGATGCTGGCCGGCACGCCGCCCGACCGCATCCTGTGCATCACCTTCACCCGCGCCGCCGCGGCCGAGATGGCGAACCGCATCGCCGCCACCCTGGCACGCTGGGCGACGATGCCGGACGAGGCGCTGCAGCTGGCGCTGGCCGACCTGATGGGCACCCCGCCGAGCACCGCGGTGCAGACCGAGGCGCGCCGGCTGTTCGCCCGCGTGCTGGACGTGCCCGGCGGCATGCGCATCCAGACCGTGCACAGCTTCTGCCAGTCGCTGCTGCGCCGCTTCCCGGTCGAGGCCGGGCTGCCGCCGCAATTCGAGCTGATCGACGACCGCAGCGCCGCCGAGATGCTGGAGCGGGTGCGCCGCCGAGGTGCTGGCGGATGACGGCCGTGGGCTGGGCGGTCGACCGGGTCGCCGCCTCGGTCGGCGCCGACGAGTTCGGCGAGATCGTGCGCGTCGTTTGGTGGCCGAGCGCGGCCAGCTGACCCGCCTGCTGGACGAGCATGGCGGGCTGGATCCGCTGATGTCGGAGATCCGTCGGGTGCTGGACCTGCCCGAGGGCGCCACGGCCGACAGCCTGCTGCGCGACGCCTGCGCCGATTCGGCGCTGGATTGCGACGCCGTGCGTGCCGCGGCCTATGCCCTGCTGAACAGCAGCGCGACCAAGGACCAGGACCGCGGCACCGCCATCGCCAACTGGCTGGAGAACGCCGACGGCCGCGTCGGCCGCTGGGGCGAGTACCTGCGCGCCTTCCTGACCAAGGAGGGCACGGTCTACAAGACGCTGGCGACCAAGGCCGTCGCCGCCATGCCCGGCGTGCTGGACGCGCTGCAGGCCGAGGGCGACCGCATCCTGGCCCTGACCGAGCGGCTGCGCGCCGCCGAGACCGCCGACGCCACCGCGGCGCTGCTGGCCCTGGGCGCGGCGCTGATCGAGCGCTACCGGGCGGAGAAGGCGCGGCGGGCGCTGCTGGACTATGACGACCTGATCCTGCAGGCCGGCGACCTGCTGGAACGGCCGGGCAAGTCGGCCTGGGTGCTGTTCAAGCTGGACGGCGGCATCGACCACGTGCTGATCGACGAGGCGCAGGACACCAGCCCGGAGCAGTGGCGCGTGGTCCAGGCCCTGACCGCGGAGTTCTTCGCCGGGCTGGGCGCCCGCGAGGATGTCGACCGCACCGTCTTTGTCGTCGGCGACGAGAAGCAGTCGATCTTCAGCTTCCAGGGCGCCGACCCGGCCGAGTTCAGCCGCGTGCACGGCCTGTTCGACCGCCGCAGCCGCGACGCCGAGCGGCCGTTCCACACCATCCCGCTGGAGACGTCGTTCCGATCGGTCTCCGCCGTGCTGGAGCTGGTCGACGCCGTCTTCGCCCGCGGCCCGGCGCTGGACGGGGTGGCGCCGGAGCCGCCGCGCCATTTCGTGTCCGAGCGCCGGCGGCTGCATGGCGGGCTGGTCGAGCTGTGGCCGCTCTTGGGCCCCAGCGAGAGCGACGAGCCGCCGGCCTGGGAGCCGCCGACCGAGCAGCGCGGCATCAGCGACCCCGGCGCCCGGCTGGCCCGGCTGATCGCGGCGCGGATCGCGGGCTGGCTGCGCGAGGGCACGATCCTGGAATCGCAGGGCCGGCCGATCCGGCCCGGCGACGTGCTGATCCTGGTGCGCACCCGCAACCGCTTCTTCGTCGAGCTGATGCGCGCCCTGAAGGCGGCCGACGTCCCGGTCGGCGGCATGGACCGGATGGTGCTGACCGAGCAGCTGGCGGTGATGGACCTGATGGCCCTGGCCCGCTTCCTGCTGCTGCCGGAGGACGACCTATCCCTGGCCGAGCTGCTGAAGGGCCCGCTGGTCGGCTTCGACGACGACCGGCTGTTCGCCCTGGCCCATGGCCGGCGCGGCACGCTGTGGGCGGCTATGGCGGCGTCGGCCGACCCGGCGGTCAAGGCGGCGCGGAGCTGGCTGGCGGAGATCCTGGATCGGGTCGATTTCCAGGCGCCGTTCGAGCTGTTCTCCGCCGTGCTGGCCCGGCCCTGCCCGGGCGACGCCATCTCCGGCCGCCGCGCCATGCTGGGCCGCCTGGGACCGGAGGCCGAGGACCCGCTGGACGAGTTCCTGGCGCTGGCCCTGGGCTTCGAGCGGCAGCTGCCGCCGTCGCTGCAGCGCTTCCTGCACTGGCTGGAGACCGGCACCACCGAGGTCAAGCGCGAGCAGGAGCAGGGCGACGGCCAGGTGCGGATCATGACCGTGCACGGCTCCAAGGGCCTGCAGGCGCCGATCGTGATCCTGCCCGACCTGGTCGGCATGCCGCGCGGCGGCGCCCGGGCCGGGGAGAAGATCCTGTGGCCGGACGAGGCGTTGCCGGTGCCGCTGTGGGCGCCGCGCGCCGCCGACCGGCCGCCGGTGTATCGCGAGGCGATGGAGCGCGCCGACCTCCGCCGCGACCAGGAATACCGCCGCCTGCTGTATGTCGCCCTGACCCGG
>NZ_JANX01000604.1 GCF_000767795.1 Inquilinus limosus MP06
GCAGCGAGGCGGTGGCCATGGCCTTGTCCGCGGGGCTGCTCGATGGCTGAGCACGGCAGTGCCTCCGTGAAGGCCGCCTGGGGCGGCCGCGGGCGCCGCGCCGATCCGCGCATCCCGTCCTCATCCCCGCCCGGTGAGGACGACGTCTCCCGCCTGGTCGGCCAGATCTACGACGCCGCGCTCGGCAGCGAGGCGTGGGTGACGGTGGTGACCGGGATGCGCGACCTGCTGGACGCCGAATCCGGGGCGCTGTTCCCGGCCGGCTACGGGGTGCCGTCCGACACCGCGATTCATGTCGGCTGTGACCCGGCCTTCATCGCCCCCTACAACGACTACTACTGCCGGATCTCGCCGCTGGTCCCGGTGGTGCCGCACCTGCCGGCCGGATCGGTGTTCGCCAACCACATGGTGGTGGCGGAGCAGGATTATGTCCGGTCGGAATACTACAATGACCACATCCGGCCGCAGGGCAAGTACACCAACCTGTCCTGGTTCGACGCCCCCGTCGGCGGCCGGCGCGGCTATTTCTGTCTGTGGCGCCAGCGCTGGCAGCCGGCCTGGGAGCCGGCGGCGCTGCGGGTGCTGGGCACCGTCGGCCCGCATCTCGGCCGGGCGCTTGAGATCCAGCGCCGTCTGGCTGCATCCGCGCCGGGCCATGCCCCGGCGCCCCTGTCCGGCCTGCTGGCGCCGCGCGAGCGGGATTGTCTGGCCGGTGTGGCCCGCGGAGCATCGAGCAAGCTGATCGGGCGGCAGCTCGGCCTGTCGATGTACACGGTCGATGCCTATCTCGCCTCGGCCCGGCGCAAGCTGAAGGCGGCCAGCCGCAGCGAGGCCGTGGCCATGGCCCTGTCCGCGGGGCTGCTCGATGGCTGACGTCTTCGCGGCGTCGGGCGAGGAGGGGATCGCAGCCTTGGTGGCCCAGGCCTATGACGCTGCGCTCGGCCGCGAGAGCTGGCCGGCATTGCTGGCGCGGCTGGCGGATCTGCTCGGCGGCGATTCTGCCGTGGCGCTACATCCGACCGGCACGCCGCTGCCGCGGGACGAGGCGATCCGCATCCGCGTCGATCCGGCCTGCGTGCCGCTCTACAACGCGCATTACCACGCCACCTGGCCGGTGCTGCCGGCGCTGCCGCGGCTGCCGGCGGTGTTCGCCGACCGCATGCTGGTGCCGGAGGCCACGTTCCAGCGCAGCGAGTTCTACGCCGACTATGCCCGGCCGCAAGGCCGGCACAGCGGCCTGTACTGGATCGATGGCGGCCCGGAGGGCCTGGGCGCCCATCTCTCGGTGTGGCGGACGCGGCGCCGGCCGGACTGGGGCGAGGCGGAGATGCGGCTGCTGCGCCATCTCGGCCCGCATCTGCGCCGGGCGCTGGTGATCGCGCGGCGCCTCGCCGCCCAGGCGCAGCCCCGGCCGGTGGTGGCCATCGCCGTCGACTCCGTCGCGCCGCGCGAGCTCGACTGCCTGGCCTGGGTGGCCCGCGGCGCGTCGAGCAAGCAGATCGCGCGGCAGCTCGGCCTGTCGATGCATACGGTCAACGCCTATCTCGCCTCGGCTCGGCGCAAGCTGAAGGCCGGCAGCCGCAGCGAGGCGGTGGCCACGGCGCTGCAGCTCGGCCTGATCCAGGTCTGACCGGCTGTTCCCCTGGAGACAGGCGCGGCCGCCGGCCGCTGCTAGACAGCATCCGAACCATCGGCTGATGCGGGAGGATGCGGTGCTATGGATCGAGGCTTTCGGCTATGCCGGAACCGGCTTCACTATCCTGGCTTATTCGATGCGCCGGCTGATCCCGCTGCGCATCGTCGCCATCCTCAGCAGCGCCAGCTTCCTGGTCTATGCCGGGTTGATCGGCAGCGCCCCGCTGGCGCTGATGGAGGTCGTCGTGCTGCCGATCAACGCCTGGCGGCTCGTCGAGCTGCTCCGCCCGCCACCAGCGCGGGCAAGCAGGCTGTCCGGTCTGTTCCCCCGGTGACATCGGTCCCGTGAGGAAGCTGATAGGACGGTGGCAACGCCCATCATCGACCCTTCCAACCGGGAAAGACCATTATGGCTGTTATTGCAGGCACCGACGCGCGGGAGGTGATCCACGCCACGTCCGACGGCGTCGAGATCCCCTCCGGTTTCCTCGACATCGCGCTGGCGACGGATGAAGACGACACAATCGACGGCGCCGGCGGCGACGACCGGCTGTTCGGCGGTAACGGAAATGACGCCCTGTCCGGCGGTGCCGGCGCGGACCATCTGAGCGGCGGCGCCGGCATCGACACGATCCGGTACGACGGCGCCGCCGGGGTGCTGGTCGACCTCGCCGGCCTGATCGCCAACGGCGGCGCCGCCGCGGGCGACGTGCTGGCCGGCGACATCGAAAACGTCTCCGGCAGCGGCGTGCGCGACGTCCTGTTCGGCTCCGGCCTCGGCAACGCCCTGGCTGGTGGCGGCGGCGACGATGAGCTCGCCGGCCGGGCGGGCGACGACACACTCGATGGCAGCGACGGCAATGACCTGCTGGTCGGCGGCGACGGGGCTGACACGTTCATCGGCGGCTCCGGCATCGACACCCTGGCCTATGACGGCACCGCGGGCGTGACGATCGACCTGACGGCGCTGGCCGCCCGGGGCGGCCAGGCCCAGGGCGACGTGATCGGCGCCGATATCGAGAACCTGACCGGCGGTGCCGGCAACGACGACCTGACCGGGTCCGGAGTCGCCAATCTGCTGTCCGGCGGCATCGGCAACGACACGCTTCGGGGCATGGCCGGCGGTGACACGCTGAATGGCAGCGTCGGCGACGACATCCTGATCGGCGGCGTCGGCGGCGACCTCATGGACGGCGATCTCGGCACCGACACCCTGTCCTACGCCGACAGCAGTGCCGGGGTGGTGGTCAGCCTGGGCACCGGCCAGGGCTCCGGCGGCTTTGCCGAGGGCGACCGCTTCTCCCTGGTCGAAAACATCACCGGCAGCGCTTTCGCCGACCGGCTGACCGGCGTGTCCGGCACCAACCTGCTGCAGGGCCTGTCTGGAAGCGACATCCTTGCCGGCGCTTCGGGCGGCGACACGCTCGACGGCGGCGCCGGCACCGACCTCGCCACCTATTTTGGCGCCGTCGACGCGGTGACGGTAGACCTCGCGGCCGGGCTGGGCAGCCGCGGCGACGCCAATGGCGACCGCTACCTGTCGATCGAGAACGTGCATGGCGGCCAGGGTGGCGACAGCCTGACCGGCGACGGCCAGGCCAACCTGCTGAACGGCTTCGAGGGCGGCGACACGCTGAGCGGCGGCGGCGGCGCCGACACGCTGGTCGGCGGCGTGGGCCGGGACGTCCTGGCCGGCGGCGCCGGAGCGGACCGCTTCGTCCTCACCGGGCGCAACGACAGCGCGCTCGGGGGCGGGGCCGACCGGATCACCGATTTCAGCGGTGCCGAGGGCGACCGCATCGACCTGTCGGCGCTCGACGCCGACACCGGCGCCGCCGGCAACCAGGCTTTCAGCTTCATCGGTGCCGGCGCCTATACCGGCATCGCCGGACAGCTCCGCTTCGCCGTGACCGCCCTGGGGATCGTCACCATCGCTGGCGACGTCGACGGAGACCGCGTCTCCGACTTCCACATCCAGCTCGCCGGCACAGCCGCGCCAATCGCCGCCGACTTTCGTGCTCTGACCCGGGAGGAGACTATGGCCTTCGCCACCACCT
>NZ_JANX01000605.1 GCF_000767795.1 Inquilinus limosus MP06
CCAGGCGGGAGAGGCAACACGAGAAGACGATTGGGATTGCGGCCAGCGGAGAGGCCGGCTCACACCCGCCGGTAGCGCCAGATCCCGTCCGCCCCGGTCTCCCGCGCCAGCTCTCCCGCCGCGACCAGGTGGTTGAGATGGGCCGTCGCCTCGCCCACCGCGAACATCATCTGCTGCCGGTCCAGCGCGCGGTGGAACATCGCCGCCATCAGGTCGGCCACCGTCGCCGGGCCGCGGCAGACCTCGCGGGTCAGGTCCAGGCGCTCGGCGTGGTGCGCCGCCAGCCAGTCGATCCGCTCGACCAGGCCGAAGAAGGGCAGGCCGTGCGAGGGCAGCACCAGCGTCTCCGCCGGCAGTTGCCGCAGCATGGAAAGGCTGCGCAGGAAATCCGCCAGCGGGTCGGCCTCCGGCTCCGACGGCCAGACCGACACGTTCGGGCTGATCTTCGGCAGCACCTGGTCGGCCGAGATCAGGATCCCGCGCTCCGCGTCGTACAGGCAGGCCATCTCGCTGGAATGGCCCTCGCCCACCATCACCCGCCACGGCCGGCCGCCGATCGCGAGCGTGTCGCCGTCGCGGATGCGCCGGGCCGCGACCGGGATCGGCGAGACGCCGCGGCGATAGACGTTGCCGCGCGCCTCCACCATCTCCGCCGCCTCGGGCGGCAGGCCGGAGGCGCGGTAGAAGGCGGCATGGGCGGCGGCCACCTCGGGCCGGTCGTCCGACCAGGTGGCGCGGGCGACGGCGTATTCCGACAGCGTCATGGTCAGCGGCGCCCGGAAGCGCTCGCACAGCCAGCCGGCCAGGCCGATATGGTCCGGATGCATGTGGGTGATCAGCACCCGGCGGATCGGGCGGCCCTGCAGCGGCCCGGCCAGCAGCGTCTCCCAGATCTCGCGCGACACGGCGTTGCCGATGCCGGCGTCGACCAGGGTCCATCCCTCGCCGTCGTCCTGGATCAGCCACAGATTGACGTGGTTCAGCGCCATCGGCAGCGGGAAGCGCAGCCACAAGAGGCCGGGCGCCACCTCCACCGGCACGCCGGGCTCGGGCGCCGTGGGGTGGGGGTATGTGAGGATCGTTGCGTCCATGGCGGGCATCCTCGCGGTGTCCGGCGGCGGCGCCAAGCGATTGTTGCGCAGGGCCGGGCTGTGGCCGCACGCCGGTACAAGATCCGCGGCGCTGGCCGGGGCACATCTGCGGTCCCACCGACAGGAGCCGCCGATGCCCTATGCCCCGATCAACCTGGCCGAGAAATTCGCGCTGTTCACCGACCGGTGGCAGCCGCGCGTGGTGGCCGAGATGAACGAGCTGCAGTTCAAGATCGTCCGGCTGGAGGGCGACTTCCTGTGGCACCACCATCCGGAGACCGACGAAGCGTTCCTGGTGCTGGAGGGCACCCTGCGCCTCGACTTCCGCGACGGCGCGGTGCGGCTCGGCCCCGGCGAGATGTTCGTGGTGCCGCGGGGCGTCGAGCACAAGCCATGCGCCGAAGGCGAGGTCAAGCTGATGCTGATCGAGCCGCGCGGCATCCTCAACACCGGGCACGAGGGCGGGGAGCGGACGGCGGCCAACGATGTGTGGATCTAGACTTGCCATCGCTGCGCTTCAGGTCAGCCGGCGCCGCGTTTGACATTGCCGGGACGCTGCCGTCTCGTTTCCCGGCCCCAAGACCGGGGCGGGAGAGCCATGCAATGACACAAGATCGCGGCGCCAATGCCGCCAGCAACCCGATCGTCGAACGCCGGGCGATCGACCATATCCCCGCAAGCGAGCGCCACGGCCGCCCGTTCAGCCAGTTCACCCTGTGGATCGCCGCCAACCTGCAGATCACCGCGGTGATCACCGGCGCGCTGGCCGTGGTGCTGGGCGGCGACGTGGTGTGGTCGCTGGCCGGCCTGCTGATCGGCCAGGCGCTCGGCGGGGCGGTGATGGCGCTGCACGGCGCCCAGGGGCCGCGCCTCGGCCTGCCGCAGATGATCTCCAGCCGGGTGCAGTTCGGCGTCTGGGGCGCCGCCATCCCGATCGTGCTGGTCTGCGTGATGTATATCGGCTTCTCCGCCACCGGCACCGTGCTGTCGGGCCAGGCGCTGTCGCAGCTGCTGGGCGTCGGCGACGCCGCCGGCATCGTCATCTTCGCCGCCGTGGTCGTGGTGTTCGCGGTGCTGGGCTATCGCGTCATCCACGCCGTCGGCCGGGTGGCCAGCATCGTCGGCGTCATCGCCTTCGCCTACATGTTCGCGCGCCTCCTGGTCGACCAGGACATCGGCGGCCTCCTGGCCAACCAGCATTTCTCGCTGTCGAAGTTCCTGCTGGCGATGTCGCTGTCGGCGTCCTGGCAGATCGCCTACGGCCCCTATGTCGCCGACTACTCCCGCTATTTGCCGGAGGACACGCCGCCGGGCCGGGTGTTCTGGATGGTGTGGCTGGGGTCGGTGATCGGCAGCCAGGTGGCGATGACCTTCGGCGTCTTCGCCGCGGCCCTGGCCGGCGACCGCTTCGGCCACGGCCAGCAGGTGGCCTTCATCGTCGGGCTGGGCGCCACCGGCACCATCGCCGCCCTGCTGTACCTCTCCATCGCCTTCGGCAAGATCACCATCACCACGCTGAACGCCTATGGCAGCGTGATGTCGCTGGCCACTATCGTCAGCGGCTTCCGCGGCAATGCCCGGCTGTCGCAGGCCGGAAAGCTGTTCTACGTGCTGCTGATGATCGCGTTGACGCTATGGCTGGCTTTGGCCGAGCGCGACAGCTTCCTGAAGCAGTTCTCGGCCTTCCTGCTGTTCCTGCTGACCTTCTTCACGCCGTGGAGCGCGATCAACCTGGTCGACTACTACTTCATCAACAAGGAGCAGTACGACATCCGGGCGATCGCCGACCCCGACGGGCGCTACGGCCGCTGGAACGTCGCCGGCATCGCCTGCTACGTCATCGGCGTGCTGGTGCAGATCCCGTTCATCGACACGCCGTTCTACACCGGCGGGCTGGTGGAGTCGCTGGACGGGGTCGACATCTCCTGGATCGTCGGCCTGGTGGTGCCGGCGGTGCTGTACTTCATCACCGCCAAGCGCCACCCCGCCCGGGGCTGACCGCGACCGTCCGGCTGCGCCCCGCTGTTCCGCTGTCGCTGGCGGAACAGCGGGCGGCGTTCGGCTGGCGGCGCGGCGGGCCGGGCGGCCCTACTTCTCGCGACGACACGTTGCGAGCCTCCGATCCATGAGCCACATGCCAACGGCCGACACGGCCATCCTGACCCTCGACGGCGACAGCCTCGGCATCGCCGCCCTGGCGCGCTTCGCCGCCGGCGCCACCCGGCTGGCCCTGTCCGACGCCGCCTGGGACCGGATCGCCGAGGCGCGCGGCATCGTCGACCGCATCGTCGAGGCCGGGGTGCCGGCCTACGGCATCACCACCGGCTTCGGCTCGCAGAAGGACTTCGCCGTCGACCCGCGTCGCGACGCCGCCTTCAACCTCGCCGTCCTGACCGGCCACGCCACCCGCGCCCCCGGCCGCCGCGCGCCGGCCGCGGTGATCCGCGCCGCGCTGGCGATCCAGCTGAACGGCTGGGCCCGCGGCTGGTCCGGCGTGCGCCCGGCGCTGTGCGCGGCGCAGCTGGCCCGCGCCAATGCCGGCGTCGCGCCCGACGTCCGCTACGGCAGTTCGATCGGCGCCTCGGACATCGTCGGCCTG
>NZ_JANX01000606.1 GCF_000767795.1 Inquilinus limosus MP06
ACCGTCCCCCCGTCCCGGCAAGGGGAGGGGGGACTCGGATGGGCTCATGTCAACGACGGGCGCATCCGATATCCGCGAGGGGAGGGGGGACAAGGAAGGGAGTGGAAGCGGGGATCGCAATTCCATCTCAGACCCCCAGCGTCTCATGCAGCAGATCCATCTTGCCGGCCATCTCCTCCCGCCGGATCTCGGCGACCACGCGGCCGTCCTCCATGACGTAGTGCCGGTCGGCGAGCGTGCTGGCGAAGCGGAAGTTCTGCTCGACCAGCAGGATGGTCATGCCCTGCGCCTTCAGCGTACGCAGCAGCTCGCCGATGCGCTGCACGATCACCGGCGCCAGCCCCTCGGTCGGCTCGTCCAGCAGCAGCAGCTTCACGCCCGTGCGCAGCACCCGGGCGATCGCCAGCATCTGCTGCTCGCCGCCCGACAGCTTGGTGCCCTGGCTGCCCGCCCGCTCCAGCAGGTTCGGGAACAGCCGGTGGATCTCGGCCAGGCTCATGCCGCCCTCGGCCACCTTGGGCGGCAGCGTCAGGTTCTCCGCCACCGACAGCGAGGCGAAGATGCCCCGCTCCTCCGGCACATAGCCGATGCCGGCGCGGGCGACGCGGTGCGGCGGCGTCGCCAGCAGGTCGGCGCCGTTCATCCGGATCGTGCCCTGGCGCCGGCGCAGGATGCCCATGATGGCGCGCAGGGTCGTGGTCTTGCCGGCGCCGTTGCGGCCCAGCAGGGTCACGGTCTCGCCCGGGAACACGTCGAGGTCGACGCCGTGCAGCACATGGCTCTCGCCATAGAAGCCCTGCAGGCCGCGGACATGGAGCAAAGGCTCACTCATGCTCCGACCCCATATAGGCCTCGCGCACCCGCGGGTCGGCCGAGACCTCGGCGTAGCTGCCCTCAGCCAGGATCTCGCCGCGCTGCAGCACCGTGACCCGGTGGCAGAGATCGGCGACCACCGACAGGTTGTGCTCCACCATCAGCACTGTGCGGTCGGCCCCGACCTTGCGGATCAGCTCGGCGATGCGGCCGATCTCCTCATGCCCCATGCCGGCCATCGGCTCGTCCAGCAGCAGCATCGGCGGGTCGAGCGCCAGGGTGGTGGCGATCTCCAGCGCCCGCTTGCGGCCGTAGGACAGGTCGACCGCGGCGGTGCGGGCGAACTCGCTCAGGTTGACCGCCTCGATCAGGTCCAGCGCCCGCGCGTCCAGCCGGCGCAGCACCCCGGCGGAGCGCCAGAACTGGCGCGACAGCCCTTCCGGCCGCTGCAGCGCCACCCGGACATTCTCCAGCACCGTCAGATGCGGGAACACGGCCGAGATCTGGAACGACCGCACCAGGCCGCGCCGGGCCACCTCGGCCGGCTTCAGCCGGGTGATGTCCTCGCCCCTGAAGGCGATGCGGCCGGAGGTCGGCTGGTGGAACTTGGTCAGCAGGTTGAAGACGGTGGTCTTGCCGGCGCCGTTCGGGCCGATCAGGGCGTGGATCGTGCCCTCGCGCACGCTGAGGTCCACGCCCTTGACCGCGAGGAAGCCGCGGAAGGCCTTGGTCAGGCCCTCCGCCACCAGGATCGGCTGGGATTCGGCCATCAGCCGCTTTACTTCTTCGCCGTCGCGGGGCAGCCGCTCTCCGTCGGGCTCAGATAGGCCTGGTCGCCCGGGATGGTCGCCAGCAGCTTGTAGTAGTCCCAGGGCTTGGTGCTCTCCGACGGCGCCTTGACCTGGAACAGGTACATGTCGTGCACCATGCGGCCGTCGGCCTGCACCTTGCCGTTCTTGGCGAAGACGTCGTCGACCGGCAGCTCCTTCAGCTTGGCCGCGACCTTGTCGCCGTCATCGGTGCCGGCGGCCTGCACCGCCTTCAGATACTGCAGCACCGAGGAGTATTCCGAGGCCTGGACCGAGTTCGGCATGCGCTGGGTGCGCTCGAAGAAGCGCTGGGCGAAGGCCCGGCTCTCGTCGTTGCGGTCCCAGTAGAAATCCTCGGTCAGCACCAGCCCCTGCGACGCCTCGAGCCCCAGCCCGTGAACCTCGGCGAGGGTGAACAGCAGGCCGGCCAGCTTCTGGCCGCCGGCGACGATGCCGAACTCCGCCGCCTGCTTGATGGCGTTGGCGGTGTCCAGGCCGGCATTGGCCAGGCCCACCACCTTGGCGCCCGACGCCTGGGCCTGCAGCAGGAAGGAGGAGAAGTCGGTGGTGTTCAGCGGGTGCCGCACGCTGCCCAGCACCTTGCCGCCCTTGGAGGTGACGAACTTCGTGGTCTGCTCCTCCAGCGAATAGCCGAAGGCGTAGTCCGCGGTCAGGAAGAACCAGCTGTCGCCGCCCTGGTCCACCAGCGCGCCGCCGGTGCCGACCGCCAGCGCATGGGTGTCGAAGGCCCAGTGGAAGCCGGTGGGCGAGCACGCCTTGCCGGTCAGGTCCGCGGTCACGGCGCCGGAGGTGATGGTGACCTTGTGCTTCTCGGCCGCCAGCGCCTGCACCGCGAGGGCGACGGAGGAGGTGGTCAGCTCGCTGATCATGTCGACACCGTCGACGTCGAACCACTGCCGGGCGATGTTCGAGCCGATGTCGGGCTTGTTCTGGTGGTCGGCGTTGACGATCTCGATCGGGGCGCCCAGCACCTTGCCGCCGAAATCCTCGACCGCCATCTTGGCGGCCTCGACCGACCATTTGCCGCCGTAATCGGCATAGACGCCGGACTGGTCGTTCAGCACGCCGATCTTGACGACGTTGCCCGAGACCTGGGCCGCGGCCGGCAGGGCGAAGCCCGCCACCAGCAGGCCGACAGCAACAGCGTTCCGGTTCATGATGCCTCCCCGAGGACGTTTCATTCGCAAGGATTTTAGAATTTTCGAAACCCTGCCTGAGTCGGGGCGGGCGGCGCAATCGCGTTTTCGCAGTGCGGGAGGAAATCGGCGCGACGATTCAGGCCGAAGGCTGGTCCGGCGCTGGATATCGCCTAGATTTCACAGGGAAAGGGAGGGATTCCATGCGCCAGATCTCGATCATCCTCGCCTTGGCCGCGGCCTGGTGCGGCTCGGCCGCCGGCGCCGAGACCGCCAGCGCCTACACCGACCTCGACCCAGGGCGCGACTGCGCCGTCGTCGCCGCGGCCGGGCCGGACGATGGCGACTGGCAGGACCTGGCCTGCGCCGGCTGGCGCGGCTTCCCGGTGCTGCTGTCGACCGCCGACCTGCGCTCCTCGGTGTTCTACGGCTTCCCGCCGGCGGGCGACCGTCCGTTCCAGACCTTCGCCGGCTTCAACGGGGTGGGTCCGAGGATCGAATGGCGGATCGAGGGCGGCAGGCCCTTCGCCGCGATCCATCGCTGGACGGTCGACGGGGCGGACGGCCGGCGCACCGAGGTGCTGGTGGTGTCCCGGGTCGCGCAGCTGGAGGACCGGCAAGGCTGCGTCATCGGCCTGGTGACCGCCACAGGGCATCCCAATGCCAACGAGGCGGCGCGCAGGCTGGCCGATGAGCGGGCGCGTAACTTCGTCTGCGGCACCGACACGCCGATCGAGATCGGCGCGGTGCCGGCCTTCACCCCGGGCCGGCGCTGATCGCGGTCAATTCACTCCCCGCCCCGTCGCGAAGATCATCAGGCGGTCGAACAGCGCTTCCGGCAGCAGCCGCTTCGCCCGGAACACCAGCCGGGAATCCGTGCCCAGCCGCAGCCGCGGCGGCAT
>NZ_JANX01000607.1 GCF_000767795.1 Inquilinus limosus MP06
GCTGCTGCGCGACGGCAGCAATGCCGGCGCCGTTCCGGCGGCGCTGGTACGGGACATGTTCGCGGCCCAGGTCGGCGGCACCGCCACCGCCGAGACCCCGGGCGGCCGGATCGTCGCGCGCCTGACCAAGATCGAGCCGGCCAAGCCCGACGCCGCGGCGGAGGCCGCGGTGAAGCAGGACCTGATGCGCGGCCTCGCGGTCGATGTCGGCGGCGGCCTGGACCAGGCGCTGCGCGCCCGGTATGGAGTGACTGTTGACCAGGCGGTCCTCGCCCGGCTGAACTACCAGGAATGATGTCGATGCATCCCCTCGCGGCGTCGCTGCGCCCCATCGCCGGACCTCGTCCGGCGGCCCCGTCCTCCCTGCGTGGAGTGGCGGCGGGCTGGCGCTGGCCGTCGGAGGGGGACGCTGCGGCCTGGGGAGCCCGGGCAGGCGGCGGGGAGCGATGGCGTGGCGGCGACCGTTCCGCCCCCGCCCATCCCGCTCCCCTGATTGCAGGTCACACCCATGCCGGAATCCACGGCTTTTGACGCCTTCGCCGAGACCTATCGCGCCGGTAAGCCCCAGGTCGTCTGGACCCGCCTCGTCTCCGATCTCGACACCCCCGTCTCGGCCATGCTCAAGCTGGCCGGGGACGAGCCCTATTCCTTCCTGCTCGAATCGGTCGAGGGCGGCGCCATCCGCGGCCGCTACAGCGCCATCGGCCTCAAGCCCGACCTGATCTGGCGCTGCCGCGGCGATGCGGTCGAGATCAACCGCAAGGCGCTCGCCGGCCTCGACACCTTCGAGCCGGTGGCCACGGCGCCGCTCGACAGCCTGCGCGACCTGATCGCGGAATCGCGCATCGACCTGCCGCGCGGCTTCCCGCCGCTGGCCGCCGGCCTGTTCGGCTATCTCGGCTATGACATGGTCCGGCAGATGGAGACCCTGCCGGACACCAATCCGGACACGCTGGGCGTGCCGGATTCGATCATGATGCGGCCGACCATCGTCTGCGTTTTCGACACCATCGCCGACGTGGTCACCATCGTCACCCCGGTGTTTCCCGACCCGGCGTTGACGGCGGAACAGGCGCATGAGGCGGCCTGCGAGCGGCTGTCGGATGTGGTCGCCCGCTTCGAATCGAGCCTGCCCCACCGCGAGGCGGCGGCCGAGGGCACCCTGCCCGCTTTGCCCGAGCCGAGCTCGAACATGACGCGGGAGGAGTATCACGCGATCGTCGAGCGGGCGAAGGAGTACATCCGCGCCGGCGACATCTTCCAGGTGGTGCTGTCGCAGCGATTCTCCCTGCCCTTCACCCTGCCGCCCTTCGCCCTGTATCGGGCGCTGCGGCGGCTGAACCCGTCGCCCTTCCTGGTGTTCCAGAACTTCGGCGACTTCGCCATCGTCGGATCGAGCCCGGAGATCCTGGTGCGGCTGCGCGACGGCGAGGTCACCATCCGGCCGATCGCCGGCACCCGTCCCCGCGGCGCCACGCCGGAGGAGGATGCGGCGCTGGAGCAGGACCTGCTGGCCGATCCGAAGGAGCGGGCCGAGCACCTGATGCTGCTCGACCTCGGCCGCAACGATGTCGGCCGGGTGTCGCAGATCGGCACCGTCAAGGTGACCGACCGGTTCATCATCGAGCGCTATTCCCACGTCATGCACATCGTCTCCAACGTCGTCGGCCGGATCACGCCGGACAAGGACGCGGTGGCGGCGCTGGCGGCCGGCTTCCCGGCCGGCACCACCAGCGGCGCGCCGAAGGTGCGGGCGATGGAGATCATCGACGAGCTGGAGGTGGCGCGGCGTGGCGTCTATGCCGGGGCGATGGGCTATTTCGGCGCCAATGGCGACATGGACACCTGCATCGCCCTGCGCACCGCGGTGGTGAAGGACGACACGCTTTATATCCAGGCCGGCGGCGGCGTCGTCGCCGACAGCAGCCCGGAGGGCGAGTACCAGGAGACCCGCAACAAGGCCCGGGCGCTGGTGCGCGCCGCCGAAGATGCGGTACGCTTCGCCAACCGGCCGCGCAACGGCAACCGGCCCATGGGTCATGTCTGAGAACCGCAACCCTTCGCAGCAGCATCGATGGTGAGGCCGGCCGGATAACCGCCGCTCCTCTCCATTCCCTTGCCTCGAAAGGGCAAATTCCATGCTTCTGCTGATCGATAACTACGACAGCTTCACCTACAACCTGGTGCACTATCTCGGCGAGCTCGGGGCGGACACCGAGGTCCGCCGCAACGACGCATTGACCGTGGACGAAGCCCTGGCGCTGCGGCCCGACGGCATCGTCATCTCCCCCGGCCCCTGCGACCCGGACAAGGCCGGCATCTGCATGGACCTGATCCAGGCCGCCGCCGGCCGGGTGCCGGTGTTCGGCGTCTGCCTCGGCCACCAGGCGATCGGCCAAGTCTTCGGCGGCAGGATCGTCCGCGCGCCGGAGCCGATGCACGGCAAGATCAGCCCGGTGCACCACCATGGCGGCGGCGTGCTGGAGGGTCTTCCCGACAATTTCGAGGCCACGCGCTACCACTCGCTGACCATCGCGCCCGAGACCATGCCGGACAGCCTGGAGGCCACGGCCTGGACCGCGGACGGGGTGATCATGGCGCTGCGCCACAGGACCCTGCCGATCCACGGCGTGCAGTTCCATCCGGAGAGCATCGCCTCGCAATACGGCCACAAGATCCTGCAGAACTTCCTGGCCATCGCCGAACGGCGGAACGCGGCATGACGACCGAGATGCGACCCTTCATCGCCAAGGCCGCGCTCGGCACGCCGCTGGACGCGGCCGACGCCCGCGCCGCCTTCGAGATCATCATGTCGGGCGAGGCGACGCCGGCGCAGATCGGCGGCTTCCTGATGGCGCTGCGCGTTCGCGGCGAGACGCCGGAGGAGATCGCCGCCGCCGCCCGGGTGATGCGCGACAAGGCGGTGACCATCGACGCGCCGGACGGTGCCATCGACTGCTGCGGCACCGGCGGCGACAATTCCGGCTCCTACAATGTCTCGACCGCCGTGTCCTTCGTGCTGGCCGGGGCCGGCCTGCCGGTGGCCAAGCACGGCAACCGCGCCGCCTCCAGCCTGACCGGGGCGGCCAACGTCCTGGCCGAGCTGGGCGTCAATGTCGAGGCGCCGCCGGAGGTGATGCGCGAGGCGCTGTGGGAGGCGCAGATCGGCTTCCTGTTCGCACCGCTGTACCACAGCGCCATGCGCCATGTCGGCCCGGCGCGGCAGGAGCTGGGCACTCGCACCATCTTCAACCTGCTCGGGCCCCTGGCGAACCCGGCCGGGGTGAAACGCCAGCTGCTCGGCGTCTTTTCCGAGGCCTGGATCGAGCCGGTGGCCCAGGCGCTGGGCCAGCTGGGCAGCGAGACCGCCTGGGTGGTGAACGGCAGCGACGGGCTGGACGAGATGACCACCACCGGCCCGACCGCCGTGGCCGAGCTGCGCGGCGGCCAGGTCCGGCGCCTGACGGTGATGCCGGAGGATGCCGGCCTGCGCCGCGCGGTCCCGGAAGACCTGAAAGGCGGTGACCCCGCCACCAACGCGGCGGCCCTGCGCGCCGTGCTGGGCGGCGCCCACGGCGCCTATCGCGACATCGTGCTGCTGAACGCCGCAGCCTGCTTCATCATCGCCGACCGGGTGTCTACATTGCCGGACGGCGCCGCCCTCGC
>NZ_JANX01000608.1 GCF_000767795.1 Inquilinus limosus MP06
CTGTCGCCCGAGCCCGGCGCCGCGGCCTTCGTCAAGGTCGGCGACAAGGTGGCTGAGGGCGCGACGCTCTTGATCGTCGAGGCGATGAAGGTGATGAACCCGATCCGCAGCCCGCGCTCCGGCACGGTCAGCGCCGTCCTGGTCGAGGATGCGCAGCCGGTCGAGTTCGGCGAACCGCTTGTCGTGATCGACTGATGTTCGAGAAGGTCCTCATCGCCAACCGCGGCGAGATCGCGCTGCGCATCCACCGCGCCTGTCGCGAGATGGGCATCCGCACCGTGGTCGTGCACTCCACGGCTGACAGCGACGCCATGGCCGTGCGCCTGGCCGACGAGGCGGTGTGCATCGGCCCGCCGGCGGCCCGCGAAAGCTACCTCAACATCCCGGCCCTGCTCTCCGCCGCCACCATCACCGGCTGCGACGCCATCCATCCCGGCATCGGCTTCCTGGCCGAGAATGCCCGCTTCGCCGAGATGGTGGAGGAGCACGGCTTCGCCTTCATCGGCCCGACCGCGCAGCACATCCGGGTGATGGGCGACAAGATCGCCGCCAAGGACGCGGTCAAGGCCGCCGGCCTGCCCGTGGTCCCCGGCTCCGACGGCGCCGTCGACACGGTCGAGGAGGCGCAGGCGCTGGCGCGGGAGATGGGCTATCCGGTGCTGGTCAAGGCCACGGCGGGCGGCGGCGGCAAGGGCATGAAGGTGGCGCTGAGCGATGCCGAACTGCCCGAGGCGTACAGCATGGCCCGGAACGAGGCCCGCGCCGCCTTCGGCAATGACAGCGTCTATGTCGAGAAGTATCTCGATCATCCGCGCCACATCGAGATCCAGCTGCTGGCCGACACCCATGGCAACGTGGTGCATTTCGGCGAGCGCGACTGCTCGATCCAGCGCCGGCACCAGAAGGTGATCGAGGAGGCCCCCTCGCCCGCGCTCAACGCCGAGGAGCGCGCCTATATCGGCGGGCTGGCGGCGGAGACGGCGCGCAAGCTGGGCTATCGCGGCGTCGGCACGATGGAGTTCCTGTATCAGGACGGGAAGTTCTACTTCATCGAGATGAACACCCGGCTGCAGGTCGAGCACCCGATCACCGAGGAGATCTCGGGCATCGACCTGGTGCGCGAGCAGATCCGCGTCGCCACCGGCGCGCCGCTCGGCTACACCCAGGCCGATATCGAGTTCCAGGGCCACGCCATCGAGTGCCGGATCAACGCCGAGGACCCGGAGACCTTCACCCCCTCCCCCGGCCGGATCGACGGCTACCATGCGCCGGGCGGCCTGGGCGTGCGGGTCGACAGCGCGATCTATGACGGCTATCGCATCCCGCCGCACTACGACAGCCTGGTGGCCAAGCTGATCGTGCGCGGCACCACCCGCAACGAATGCCTGATGCGGCTGCGCCGAGCGCTGGAGGAGTATGTCATCGACGGGGTGAAGACCACCCTGCCGCTGCATGCCCGGCTGATCGCCGAGCCGGACTTCATCAACGGCGACTACGATATCCGCTGGCTCGAGCGGCTGATGGCGAAATAGGGCCCTGGCCTGATTTCAGCCCAAATCTGAGACTAAGACTATGCGGTGTCCCGGGCGCCGCGCCCGGGATGGCGATCGAGGGGATGCGATCGCTGTCGCAGCCAGGTCTGCGGGTCCGGTGCCGCCCCGATATGCGAGGAGATGCTTGATGAGCGTGTTTCGTGCTTCGACGGCGGCGGCCCTGGTCGCGCTGGTCACCGCCCCGGCCTTCGCGGCCGAGGTCCCGTCCGACCCGGTCGAGCGCTGCAAGGGGCTGCTGACCATCGCCCCGGCCGATTCCCCGATGCACAATGCCCAGGTCGGTTCGGTCGAATCCTTCGGCGACTCCGGCTGCAAGTTCATCGACGTCAAGATGACCGAGCCGGCCGACAAGGTCACGGCCGGCGAGGCTCCGACCACGGTCTCGATCGCCGAGCTGACCATCGACAAGCTCGACTTCGCCAAGGCCTATGACAGCAAGCCGTCGCCGACGATGACGGCGCAGGCCAAGGGCATCTCGATCGACAACCCGCAGGTCAAGGCCGTCCTCGGCGAGGACCCGTTCAACGTCGCCATCGACTACCGGCTGGATGAGGGCAGCAAGCAGTTCAGCCTGAACCAGTTCGAGCTCAGCGGCGACTCGCTGGGCCAGCTGTCGCTGGACGGCGCGCTGGACGGCGTCAACTCGGCCGACCCGACGGCCGCGGCCGACCCGAGCCAGCTGCTGGGCACCGCCTCGCTGCGCAAGATCAAGCTGCATTTCGAGAACAAGGGCATCATCGACAAGGTGATCGCCTTCGCGACCGCGCAGGGCGAGGACCCGAAGACCGCGATCGAGCAGGGCAAGAGCCAGGCCGTCCTCGGCATGGCGGCGCTGTCGGCGATCGGCGTGCCGGAGGCCGCGGTGAAGAGCCTGATGGCCTTCGCCCAGGACTTCCCGGCGCCGAAGGGCCCGCTGACCATCTCGATGGACCCGTCCGCCCCGGTGCCGCTGGCGCAGTTCGCCACGATCAAGCCGGGCGATGCCAAGTCGATGGATCTGGTGAAGAGCCTGAACGTCGCCGTCACCTACAACTGACCGGCTGCGATCGGACCTGATGTGAAGCGATGGCCGGGGCGATCCCCCGGCCATCGTCGTTTCGGGAGACCGGCATGAAGATCCCGGCGATCCTCCCGACCGAACGGAGATGACCATGACCCGCATCCGGACCGCCGCCGCAGCCCTTGTCGTGGCGGCAGGCCTCGCCCCGCTGGCCCAGGCCGCGCCGGTGCCGGCGGACCCGGTGCAGCGCTGCCGCGACCTGCTCCCGATGCTCGGCAAGGCGGCCGAGGAGGCGCCCTCGGTCGGCGAGGTGACGCCGGTCGGCGACACCGGCTGCCGCTACACCGACCTGCAGCTGTCGATGAGCCGCTATCAGGGCTGGAAGGTGGGGGCTCTGACCCTCGACCGCATCGATTTCGAGCGCTTCTACGCCGACCGGGCGCCGCTGACCCTGTCGCTTCGCGCCGAAGGCATCCGCTTCTTCGCGCCGGCCCTGCCCGCGGCCAACGCCTATCAGATGAAGCTGGTGCAGAAGCCCCTCGAGATCACCTTCGACTACGATTACGACAAGATCGCCGATGTCCTGACCATCCGCGACGCCACCTTCCGCGGCGAGACGATCGGCCATCTGACCGTCACCGCCGCGATCCAGGGCATCAAGCTCGACACGCTGGCCGCGGACCGGGTGCCCGACCCCGAGATCGCGACTGGGGTGTCACTGCGGTCGCTGACCGTGGATTTCGACAACCAGGGCATGTTCGAGAACCTCGCCCTGCTGCCGCTGCTGCTGGCCCTGCCGGACGGCGAGACCGACCCCGAGGGGGCGGTCGCCGCGGCCAAGGCGCAGGGCATGGCCGTCCTGGTCGTCCTGACCGGGGCCGGCGTGCCCGAGGCGTCGGTGTCGGCGATCGGCCGCTTCATCCAGTCCATGCCGCAGCCGCGCGGACCGTTCCATGTCGAGATCGCGCCGCAGCCGCCGCTCGCCTTCGCCGAACTGGCGGCGGTGGAATCGGGCGGCGCGGCCAAGGTGATGGAGCTGGTGAAGCGGCTCGAACCTGACCGCCAGCTACTGAGCCGGGCGCTCACGGCCGCACCAGCCCGAACAC
>NZ_JANX01000609.1 GCF_000767795.1 Inquilinus limosus MP06
TAGGGCGCGATGAAGGTGTAGAGGACGAACGCGGCTGCGATCCAGAAGAAGGTCACTGTCAGGGCCTGCAGCACGGCGGGCCGGCGGGCCACGGCGAGGCGCTCCGCCAGCGTCGAGGCACCGAGCGGCAGCCTGGCCGGCAGGCCGAAGCGCAGCCCCGCCACCCCGGCCAGGCCGAGCACCGCGACGATCACGAAGGTCACGCGCCAGTCGGCATGGGCGCCGATCCAGGCGCCGAGCGGCACGCCCAGCGCGGTGGCGATGGTCATGCCGCTGGTCACCGCGGCGATCGCCCGGCCGCGGTGGTCGGGCGGCACCAGGGAGGCGGCGACGGCGTAGGCGGTGGGCATGAACAGACCGGCGCTCAGCGCCAGCAGCACCCGGGCGGCGACCAGCTGCCACAGGCTCTGGGCCCCCGCTGCCAGGAGGTTGGAGACGGTGAAGGCCAGCAGCGCGGCCACCAGCAGCCGGCGGCGGTCGAGGCCGCCGCACAGCGCCGACAGGATCGGCGAGCCGACGGCATAGGCGAGGGCGAAGATGGTGATCAGCTGCCCCGCCGTGGCGACGGAGCTGTGGAAATCCGCGGCGATCGCGGGCAGCAGCCCGGCAATCATCAAGCCTTCGGTGCCGATGGCGAAAGCGCCGATCGCGAGCCAGACCAGGGAGGCGGGCATCGGTGATGTTCCAATGTTCAATGATTATTGAACCATACTCCCGCGCGCCGCTTCGGCGTCAAGCAGATTGTTCAATAACCGTTGAACATTGAAACGAGGACGGGGATCGACTAGCTTCTGCGCCATGCGCCCGCCGTTCCAGCCTGACCGCGACCAGCTTGACCTCGTCACCATCCTCGCCGCGCTCAGCGACCCGACCCGGCTGGGCATCGTCGCCACGCTGGCGGATGTAGGCGAGGTTTCCTGCCGCATCTTCGGCGACGGGGGGAACAAGACCGCGTTGTCCTACCACTACGCCAAGCTGCGCGAGGCGGGCGTCACCTGGACCCGGATCGACGGGACGCAGCGCTTCATCTCGCTGCGGCGTGAGGATCTCGACGCCAAGTTCCCGGGGCTGCTGGACTCGATCGTGACAAATGCGCGCAGGGTGAAGGCCTCCGAGGGCGTGTCATAGCGTTGCCGCGATCGCCCGAATCCATGCGTTCCCGGCAACTTTCGGTTACCAATCAGTAATTTCACATTCCGCACCTGTGCAGTTATGGTGCGGCCATCGTCGAGGCTCGGGAACGCAGCGGCCCCCCGCGTGTTTCGAGCCCCAAGAGCCAGCGCAATCCCCAGATGGTGACGCCCTTGCGTCGTCCGAGTGAGCCCATGCGGACATTCTCCGTCGTCACGACCTGTCACGCCGCCGGCTATGCCGAATACGGCCGCCGCATGATCGAGACCTTTGATCGGCACTGGCCGGACGAGATCCCCCTGATCCTCTACCGCGAAGGCTTCCAGCCGAAGGTGCCGAGCGACCGCGTCGTCGTGCGCGACCTGATCGAGAGCTGCCCGGACCTGGTCGCGTTCAAGCGGCGCCACGCCGACAACCCGCTGGCGCACGGCCAGACCCAGCGCTACCGCTTCAAGCTGCAGCGCAACCCCTACAAGAACCGGATCAAGCTGGGCGAGCGCAACTGGGGCTCCGGCTTCCGCTGGGACGCGGTGCGCTTCGCCCACAAAGCCTTCGCCATCTTCCACGCCGCAAAGACCGCCGACACCGACGTGCTGATCTGGGTCGACGCCGACAGCCTGTTCTTCGCCGCGCCGCGCTGGGACGAGCTGGAGAGCTTCGTCCCGCCGGACTGCTTCGTCGGCTGCCTGCAGCGGCCGACCTACACCGAATGCGGATTCCTGGCCTACAACCTGCGCCACCCGGCGACGCAGGAGATGCTGGCGGCGTTCGAGCGGCTGTACACCGAGGACGGGCTGTTCCGGGAGTACGAGTTCCACGATGCCTATCTGTTCGACGTGGTGCGCCGCCAGGTGGAGCAGGCCGGCCACCGGTCGCACGACATCGCCGAGGGCATCGGCGCGCGGGCCAAGCATGTGCTGATCAATTCGGGCCTCGGCCGCTTCATGGACCACGTCAAGGGCGGCCGCAAGGATGCCGGCCACAGCGGGCGTGCCGATCTGGTGGTGGACCGGCGCGAGGCCTATTGGGCCAACTCGGCCTAGGACACCCTCGGCGTTCCCATCACGACCGGATCGCCATGCCGGATCCGCTGCCATGAGGTGGACTTGTTTTCCTGCCACGGTCATCATGGTGCCGCCCGGTCGATCATGACCGGTTGAGGCTATTCATCGATCCTGAGGCGTCGTCCGCCGCATTTCCGTCGTGATTTTTGAAGACCGGGGAGATCCGCGATGTCCTTCAGAACGGTCGTGGCTGCCTGCATCGCCCTGCTGGCCCCCGGCGCCGCCCACGCCCAGTACCAGATGATCAGCCCCATGCTGTTCGAGGGGCCGCGGATCAGCCTTCAGGACCATGCCAATCGAAGCTCCGCTGCGCCGGCGGACCGGTCCGCCTCGCCCTCCGGGCGGCAGGCGGACGCCAGGTCGTTCGCCTACCGCCCCGATCCGGCGCGGCGGCGCGCCAATCTCGCCCGGTTCGTCGACAGGAGCCGGGCCGCCGATCCCCAGGGGGCGGAGAATCTGGCGGCGCTGTTCGCCCAGGGCGACCTGATCGAGCGGATGCGTCCGGAGCTGGCGAAATACGGCCTGGTGATCGACAACGTCGCCGACGCCTATGCCGTCTGGTGGATCAATGCGTGGCTGGCGAGCCGCGGCAGCCACGACGATATCAGCGCCGCGACCGCCGCCGCGGTCCGCCGCCAGGTGGTGCGGTCGATGGCGTCGACGACCGCGCTCGCGACCGCGGGCGATGCCGCCAAGCAGGAGATGGCGGAGGCGCTCCTCGTCCAGGGCGTGCTGCTGGGGGCTGCGCTCGAGCAGGCGAAGGGCGACCGTACGCAGACGGCGGCGCTCAGCCGTGCCGCGATCCAGGGCGCGAGCGGCATGGGGCTCGACCTCTCGGCGATGACTTTGACCGAGGCGGGCTTCGTCCCCGCGGAATAGCCGGCGCGTCCGCCTCTAGCGAACCGATGCCGGGCCGGGCGCGGCGCGGAACGCCGCGTACAGCATCGCCGCCGCCGCGAGGGTGAGGGCCGCCAGCGCGGCGGACAGCCAGAGGGCCGCGGCCTCCCCCGCCTGCTCGATCACCGCGGCATAGGCGACCGGCGCCGCGGCCGAGCACAGGAATCCCGGCACCAGCAGCCGCCCGGCCACCGCGCCGTAGCTTCGCGGGTCGAACAGCACCAGGGGCAGCGTGCCGCGGGTGATGGTCAGCAGGCCGTTGCCGGCGCCGTAGAGGAAGGCGAAGGCGATCGCCGCCGCGGCGGCCCGGCCGCTCCACAGCCCCGCCATGAAGCACACCGGCAGCAGGCCGATGCCGCGAGGGTCCAGCGCCAGGGGCGACAGCCCGCCGCCGAACGTGACCTCCGCCAGCCGGGCGCCGGACTGGCCGATGCCGCGCAGCGTCGCGATCCACACCGCGACCGGGGCCGCCGAGCCCCAGCCCGGCCAGGATGCCGATCATATGCGCCGACATGCCGGCGTTCAGGATGTTGGTCAGGGTCACGACTCAGGGCGTAGAGCGCGCC
>NZ_JANX01000610.1 GCF_000767795.1 Inquilinus limosus MP06
GCGATGGCGTCGAAGGCCGTGCGCAGCAGGCCGAGCTGGTCCGGGCGGATCATGCGCGACGGCGGCAGCGTGTCGAAGCCCATGATGTCGGTTGCGCCGTCGCCGCAGCGGCTGACGATGCAGGCCCAGCCGTCCAGCCCGGCGGCGGCGAGCGCGTCCCGGGCAGACCCGGCCGGCAGCCGGGCGACGTGCCGGACATGGATCAGCCCGTCCGCCGTCTGCTCGAAGCCGGACGAAAGCACCGGTGCCGCCTCCGGCCAGCCCGGGGGGCAGTCGGCACCCGCGCGGATCCAGACATGGTGCCGGCGCGCCGCGCCGCCGAACAGGACATAGGCCCGGTCGGCGCCGACATGGGCCGCCAGCTCGGCCAGGGCCTGCTCGATCTGCGCCCCGACCTGCGGCCGCCGGGCGGTGATCAGGCGCGTGGAGATGCCGGCGATCAGATGCTCGAAGGCGGCGCGGCGCCGCAGCGACATGGCCCGCGCCCGCAGCTGCAGCCCGGCATGGATCAGCAGCCCGAGCAGGATGACCGAGACGCCGTATTGCAGGACCCGGAACCACCGCGCGGTCTCGCGCGAAGTCATCTGGTGGTCCAGCACGACGCTGCGGATCGCCGCCTGCTCCCGGCCGGTCGGCAGGGCGAACAGCGTCTTCAGGACGCCGTCGGTCGCCGGCAGCAGGTCGTGCAGCAGCCGGCCATGCGCCAGCAGCGCCCGCAGCGATGCCGCGTCGCCCGACGGCGGCGGGCGGGTGCTCAGCGCCTCCAGCCGGTCCTGCACGTCGCGGGCGATGCTCGGGGAGGTGTCGAGGGTCAGGCGCAGCATGGCGGCGGCCAACGAACCGACATCGGCCGCCAATGCGCCGTCGCCGTCCGTGGCGCCGAGGCGGGAGCCCAGCACGCCGAAATAGGCGAGCGAGTTCTGCAGCAGGGCGTTCTTGCTCTTGAAGTCCTCGACCAGCTCGTCCTGCCGCACCATCAGGGCGTTGAGGTCGGCGACCGCCGCGGCGATGCGCGGGTCCACCGTCGCGACCTCGTCCAGGCGGCCCATCAGCTCGCGCAGGGCGGCGCCGTCGCGGACCAGCGGGTCGTAGTTGCGCAGCAGCCCCGCGCGGGTGGCCAGGATGTCGCGCCGCAGCGCGTTCTGCGTCATCGAGACGTCGTCGAGCGTGCCGAGGGCGCGGTCGAAGGTCTCCGCCCCGATATTGGTGCTGCCCACCAGGAGCCAGGTGAGCAGCAGGAGCATCAGCGGCACCGCCGCAAGGGTCGGGGTGATCCTCATGGCGCCGTGACCGGATGGCCCTTATACGTCCCGGTCAGCGACCGCAGGAAGGCGGTGATGGCCGCAACCTGCGGGTCCGACAGGGTCCGGTCGAGCTGGGCCAGGGCCATGTTCCGCACGGCTTCGTCGAGGGTGGCGGCGCTGCCGTCATGGAAATACGGCGCCGTCGTCGCGATGTTGCGCAGGCTGGGAACCCGCAGGATCGCCGGGTCCGGCGAGGCGAGGGGGTGGAAGATCCCGTGCCGCTGGAACAGGTTGCCGCCGATATTGACGCCCTGGTGGCAGGAGACGCAGCCGAGCGACTTGAACAGCCGGTAGCCGTCCTGCGCCTCGGCCGTCAGGGCGCCGGGGTCGCCCTGCAGCCAGCGGTCGAACGGGCTGCCGGGGGTGAGCAGAGAGCGTTCGAAGGTGGCGATCGCATCCAGCAGGGATGCGCGGTCCGGCCCGGCGCCATAGGTCTCCCGGAAGCGCGCGACCATGTCCGGATCGTTCCGCAGCTTGTCGAGGACGGCGTCGATGCTGGTGCCCATGATGTCGGGGCTTTCGAGCGACGACGCGGCCTGCGCCTCGAGGGTGCGGAAGCCGCCGGCCCAGTCGAGCCGGAAGCTGAGCGCGGCGTTGAACACCGTGCTGGTGTTGAAGCGCAGCGGCGCCCCCTCGAGGGTCGTGTCGAGCCGATTGCCGTCGGCGCCGTTGGTGTGCGGGTCGTGGCAGGACGAGCAGGCGCGCTGGCCGTCGCGCGACAGGCGCGGATCGTCGAACAGGCGTTCCCCCAGCGCGACCTTGAGCGGGTCGGCCGGCGGCGGCGGCGGGATCGGGGTGATCGGCTCCTGCTCGGCCGCCTGCGGCGGAAACGGGGCCGCCGGCTCCAACACCTGCGCGGAAATCCCGGCGGCGGCGAGCAGCAGCGCCGGGAGCAGGCCGCCGGCGGCGAGCCGACGCAGGGGGCCGGTCATGTCGGAATGCGTGGCACGCGGCTGTCCTCGGCGTCGGGATGGCGGATCAAGGCTCGGCGATCCGGACGGGCTTACAGCTTTTCCACGGCCAGGGCGAAGACATAGCCGACGCCGCGCTCGGTCCGGATGACGCGCGGCGCGCTGGGGTCGGCCTCCAGCTTCCGCCGCAGCCGCAGCACCTGCACGTCGATGGTCCGGTCGAAGACGTCCTCATGCATGCGCGTGGCCTGCAGCAGGTGCTCGCGCGACAGGGGGCGCTGCGGCGCCTCCAGGAAGGCGGCGAGCAGCGCGTATTCTCCCTTGGTCAGCGCGACGGTGCTGCCGCTCGGGTCGGTCAGGCGCCGCAGCCGGCGGTCGAGCTGCCATCCGCCGAAGCGGAAGCGGCCATGCTGCCGGTCGCGCTGTGGGGCTTGGCGCTCGGCCTCCCGCCGCCGCAGCACGGCGCGGATGCGGGCCAGCAGCTCGCGCAGCCCGAAGGGCTTGGTCATGTAGTCGTCGGCGCCGAGCTCCAGTCCGACCACGCGGTCGATCTCGTCCTGCCGATGGCCGGTGGTGATGATGACCGGAAGGTCGGACCGCGACCTTAGGTCGCGCAGCAGGTCCAGCCCGTCCTCCCGGCCGAGGCGCAGGTCGAGGAGCACCAGGTCCAGCTCGCCATGGGACAGCTGCCGGGCCATGTCCTGCCCGCCGGCGACGGAGACGGCGCGGATGTCATGGTTCTCGAGATAGTCGACGATCATGTGCCGCATGGCGGGATCGTCGTCGACGACCAGGACGGAGACTGGCTGACTGCTGGCGATGTTCATGTCGACAACCATGGCTTCGGGCTCGGCAATCGTGATCGGGCGCGTGGCCGACCATCGATCGATGCATCCTCAGGTTCGGACCGAGCGACACATCCGTTTCATATGGTGATCGACATGTTGCCGATGACCGCTGTCACAGATGGTCAGCCATGTCGTTTCTTTCAGGGGGGATGCCGGTCCTCGGGTGGTTACAGCCGTAACCGGCGTCAGCGCCTCCGGTCCCGGGCGGCGAGGGCCCGGGCGGAGGGGAGGGACAGGCTCGCCATGTCGCGGGCGGCCTGGTTGGGAAAGGCCGCGGCTGCCAGCCGGGTGAGGACATCGCCCGGCGGCATCTCCAGGAACAGCGTCGCCCCGTGCTCGGCCATCAGCGTGACGTCGTCGGCCCAGCGCACCGGATGGGCCAGGTTGGTCGCCAGCTCCTCGCGCACCGCCCCGGCGTCGCGCAGCATCCGGCCCCGCCGGTTGCCGGCATAGAGGATGGTCGGTGCCGCGATCGGCACCGCCTCGGCCTCCGCCGCCAGGGCCGTGGCGGCGTCCTCCATCAGCGGACAATGCGACGGCACGGCCACGGCCAGCCGCTCCGCCCGCCGGGCCCCGGCCT
>NZ_JANX01000611.1 GCF_000767795.1 Inquilinus limosus MP06
GGCTGCGCGGCGCCGAGTCGCTGATGACCGAGGGCCCCTTCCCGCGCGCCGACCTGGCCATCGACGGCCGGATCGAGGCGTGGCTTGAGGATCGGCCTGCGGTCGACGCCGAAGAGGCTTTTCGCAGCCTTTTGTGCGATAATCGACGCATCGACGCCGCGGCCGGTGCCGCGACGGAAGGACCGCACCGCAGCGACCTCTCCGTCCATCACCGGTCCAAGGCGATGCCGGCGGCGCAGTGCTCGACCGGCGAGCAGAAGGCGCTCCTGATCGGCATCGTCCTGGCCAATGCCCGCCTGCTCGCCGGGGAACGCGGCGCCCCGCCCCTGCTGCTCCTCGACGAGGTGGCGGCGCATCTCGACGAGGCCCGTCGGGCGGCGCTGTACGAGGAGATCCTGGCGCTCGGCGCCCAGGCCTGGATGACCGGCACCGACCCGGCGCTGTTCGCGCCGCTCGGGGACCGGGCCCGCCACCTCGGCGTCGATGACGCCCGGGTGACGGCCCGGGCCGCCGATTGAAACGGATGAAGAAGTAATGTCGGATTCTGCGATCCCGAACGACGACGGCGCCTATGATGCCGGTTCCATCACCGTGCTGCGCGGCCTCGAGGCCGTGCGCAAGCGCCCCGGCATGTATATCGGCGACACCGATGACGGGTCCGGCCTGCACCACATGGTGTACGAGGTCGTCGACAACGCCATCGACGAGGCGCTGGCCGGCTATTGCGACACCGTCACGGTGACGCTGAACGCCGACGGGTCGGCCACCATCACCGACAACGGCCGCGGCATCCCGGTCGCGATCCATGAGGAGGAGGGCATCAGCGCCGCCGAGGTGGTGATGACCCAGCTGCATGCCGGCGGCAAGTTCAACCAGAACTCCTACAAGGTGTCCGGCGGCCTGCACGGCGTCGGCGTCTCGGTGGTCAACGCGCTGTCGGAGACGCTGGAGCTGCGCATCTTCCGCGACGGCCATGAGTGGTTCATGCGCTTCCACGACGGCGAGAGCGAGGCGCCGCTGGCGGCCCTCGGCCCGCAGGGCGAGAATCGCGGCACCCATGTCACCTTCCTGCCGTCGAAGCAGACCTTCACCAGAACCGAGTTCGATTTCGGCACGCTGGAGCACCGGCTGCGCGAGCTGGCCTTCCTGAACTCCGGCGTCAAGCTGACCCTGACCGATGCGCGGGGGCCGGAGCCGCGCGTCGTCGAGATGCATTACGAGGGCGGGCTGAAGGCCTTCGTCACCTACCTCGACAAGGCCAAGCAGCCGCTGCATGGCGAGCCGATCACGATCACCTCGGAGCGCGACGGCATCACGGTCGAAGTGGCGATGCAGTGGAACGACAGCTACCACGAGACCATGCTGTGCTTCACCAACAACATCCCGCAGCGTGACGGCGGCACCCATCTGGCCGGGTTCCGCGGCGCGCTGACGCGGCAGGTGAACAGCTACGCCACCGAGAGCGGCATCCTGAAGAAGGAGAAGGTGGCGCTGACCGGCGACGACGCCCGCGAAGGCCTGACCTGCGTGCTGTCGGTGAAGGTGCCGGATCCGAAGTTCTCCAGCCAGACCAAGGACAAGTTGGTCTCCTCCGAGGTCCGCCCGGCGGTCGAGGCGGTGGTCAACGAGATGCTGGCGACCTGGTTCGAGGAGCATCCGAACGACGCCAAGCGGGTGATCCAGAAGGCGGTCGAGGCGGCCTCGGCCCGCGAGGCGGCGCGCAAGGCGCGCGAGCTGACCCGGCGCAAGGGCGCGCTGGACCTCGCCTCCCTGCCCGGCAAGCTGGCCGACTGCCAGAACCGCGACCCGGCCGAATCCGAGCTGTTCATCGTCGAGGGCGACAGCGCCGGCGGGTCGGCCAAGCAGGGCCGCGACCGGAAGTTCCAGGCCATCCTGCCGCTGCGCGGCAAGATCCTGAACGTCGAGCGGGCGCGGATCGACAAGATGCTGTCCTCGGCCGAGCTCGGCACGCTGATCACGGCGCTGGGCACCAGCATCCGCGACGAGTTCGACGCCGACAAGGCGCGCTACCACCGCATCATCATCATGACCGACGCGGATGTGGACGGCAGCCATATCCGCACCCTGCTGCTGACCTTCTTCTACCGGCAGATGCCGCAGCTGATCGAGCGCGGCTACCTCTACATCGCCCAGCCGCCGCTGTATCGCGCGGCGCGGGGCAAGGAGGCGGTGTATCTGAAGGACGACCCGGCGCTCGAGGCGTATCTGATCGACAGCGGCATGCGCGACCTGGTGTTCACGCCGTTCGACGGGGCCCAGGTGGCGGGCAACGACCTGCGCGCCCAGATCGAGCGGGCGCTGGAGGCCAAGCACCAGCTCGGGCCGCTGATCCGCAAGGTCGGCGACCGCATGACGGTGGAGCAGGTGGCGATCGCCGGCGCGCTGTCGCCGCAGGTGGTGCACAGCCCGGCCCAGGCCGGCGAGGCCGCGACCTATGTCGCCCAGCGCCTGAACGCGCTGGCCACGGAGTTCGAGCGCGGCTGGCAGGGCGAGGCGCTGCCGCCGCAGGGCAACCAGCCCGGCGGGCTGGTGTTCCGCCGCACCCTGCGCGGCGTGACCGAGGCCCGGGTGATCGACTCCGACATCATCCGTTCGGTCGAGGCGCACAAGCTCGACCGCATGACCGGCGACCTGCAGGCGCTGTACAAGCGGCCGGGCGTGCTGACCTGGATGAACCCGAAGGGCGCCGCCCAGGAATGGCCGATCACCGGCCCGATCGACCTGATCGACCGGGTGCTGGAGCAGGGCCGCAAGGGCTTGGCGGTGCAGCGCTACAAGGGCCTGGGCGAGATGAACCCGGACCAGCTGTGGGAGACCACGCTGGACCCGAACGCCCGGGTGTTGCTACGCGTCGAGGTCAAGCACGCCGACGACGCCGAGGACGTGTTCTCGACCCTGATGGGCGACGTGGTCGAGCCGCGCCGCGACTTCATCCAGGAGAACGCGCTGAAGGTGACGAACCTGGACGTGTGACCGGGCGGGCCCGACCATCCGGCGGGATGCGCGGGCCATCTCTTCAGAATGCTGCTGCCCAAGCCGATCCAGCCACTCTACCCTCCCCCTCCCGCAAGGGGAGGGGGAGTGTGGAAGGCTGCGCCCATCGATGCTGAATGGTGGTGAAGGCTGCGAGTGCGCGAGCGGCTTACCCCGTGTCGGGGGCCCTGGGCCGGCGGTCGGAGGCCGGGCGGGACTTCGGCGCATCCTCGGGCGGATCGCCATCCGCCGGCGGCAGGAAGCCGAGATGCTCCATGGCCTCGTCGGCCATCTCGAGCCACTGCTCCACCCGCACCGGATAGCCCCAGCGCCGGCACAGCGCCGCCACGGCGACCGGCGCCGGGCTGGCCTCAACCAGCTCGGCCACCTCCGGCCGTTCCAGCCTTTCGCTCAGCTCGGCGGCACGGCGATCCTCCTCGCCGTCCTCGGACGACTCATAGACCGCCGCCATCATCGCCAGCGTCACCCGCAGCCCGTGCCGGTCCTCCCGGGCCGCCTCGCGCCGCGCCGCGGCCTTGCGCCGCTCCGCCTCCTGCCGGGACAGCGTGTCCTTGAGCAGCAGGGTCAGCCGCACGGCACGCGCGACGGTGGCGATCCGCTGGCAGTAGTCGACGCCCGGCG
>NZ_JANX01000612.1 GCF_000767795.1 Inquilinus limosus MP06
TCCTTCCGACTTCTCAGTGCAACCGGATTTTCATCCGCCGCCCTGTCCGACCCGCCGTTTCGCTTTCGCTCACCGCCGCGTCGCCGTCGGTGAGGCGGTTTATAGGGGGGTCACCGGAGCCTGTCAAACGCTTTGTGACGAAAATTTTTCGAACAGCGTTTTCTCCTCGCGAGGTGCTTTCCCGCGCAAGGCAGAGAGCTCCGATACCGTCGGATCGGCCGTCTTCACCGACCCGACCATCCCCAGATGGAGATTCGCGCGTACGCGCGCAAGGGGTGGTGGGTGAGATTTCCCGACCCCCTGCCGGTTGACCTGATTCCGCGGCTCCCGCATGTTCGGCCGACGATTCAGGCGCGCCCCGGCCCTGCGGGCGGCCTCCCCACCGCCATCGGAGACCGACCCATTGCGAATCGCCCCGCTCGGAGTCCTGTCGATTCTGGCCCTGGCCGGCCTCGGGGCCGGGACCGTCCTGTTCCTCCCCGACTCGCCGCATCCGGCCGATGCGGCCACCGCCGCCCCGGGGATCCCGACACTCCGATCGGATCTGAGCGACGAGCTCGCCTATGACGCGCTCCTGCCGGCCCCGGACGAGCCGGCGGACTGGGTTCTGGCGGCCCTCGACGATGGGCTGAGCCGGCCGCAGGCCCCGCGCGGGGCGGAGCGCCGGATCGTCGAGGTGGAATCGGGCGACACGCTGATGGGCCTGCTGGTCGAGGCCGGCGCCGGCGACGAGGAGGCCCATGCCGCCGCTTCCGCCCTGGACGGGCTGTACGACCCGACCAGGCTGCGAATCGGCCAGCCGGTCACCGTGACCTTCGACCACAGCGGCGGCGGGCGCGTGCTGAAGGCGGTCAGCCTCACGCCGGAGGTGGACCGCACGGTCACCGCCCGCCGGGCGCCGGATGGCGGCTTCCGCAGCAGCGAGGCCGAGCGGGTGCTGGAGAGCCGGCCGGTCGGGGTCGAGGGCGAGATCGAATCGAGCCTCTATGCCGATGCCACCGCGGCCGGAGTGCCGGACGCGGTGGTGCTGTCTCTCCTGAAGACCTGGGCCTATTCGGTCGATTTCCAGCGCGACCTGCAGCCGGGCGACCGATTCGCCGTGCTGTTCAGCCAGGACCACAACCCGGACGGCAGCGTCGCCCGGCTGGGGCCGGTCGAGATGGCGCGGCTCGACCTGGGCGACAAGACCCTGACCATGTACCGCTACGAGAGCCGCGACGGCACGGTCGACTATTACGACCGCGACGGCGCCAGCGTGCAGCGCCTGCTGCTGCGCACTCCGGTCGACGGCGCGCGGATGACCTCCCGATTCGGCGCCCGGCGGCATCCGATCCTGGGCTATACGAGGATGCATCGCGGTGTCGATTTCGGCGCCCCCAGCGGCACCCCGATCTACGCCGCCGGCGACGGCACGGTGGAGATGATCGGCCCGCAGCGCGGCTTCGGCCGCTACATCCGGCTGCGCCACAACAACCGGCTGTCGACCGCCTACGCCCATATGAGCCGCTTCGCCCGGCTGAAGAAGGGCTCGCGGGTCAAGCAGGGTGACGTGATCGGCTATGTCGGCTCCAGCGGCATGGCGACCGGCCCGCATCTGCACTACGAGGTGCTGGTCGCCGGCGCCCAGGTGAACCCGCTGAGCGTCGATCTGCCGACCGGCACCACCCTGGCCGGCCGCGACCGGGCCGAGTTCAAGCGCCGGGTCGAGGCGATCGACCGCCAGTTCCGGCAGCTGACCGAGGAGGCGCCGGTCGCCTCGGCCGGCCGACGCGTCGATGGATAGAAGAAGCCTGCCCGAGAATGCGCTGGCGTGAGTCGACTGGCGGTGGCTTGAGAACTGGAGCGGAGCGCACATGTCGTGCGTGGGCACCGGAAGCGGAGAAGCCGCCATCAGGCGGCCTCGCCAGTAGAGCATTATCGGGGCAGGCTTCCGGCGAAGCGCAGCGCCAGCCCGGTCCCCGGCAGCGGCGGCACCCGGATCTCACCCGGATGCCGGGCATGGGCGACGTGGCCGGCCCGCAGCGCCGATTCGCAGGCGTCGAGGTCGCGGGTGGCGATGTGCAGCATGGGCTGCTCGCCGGCCCCCAGGGTGAAGCCGCCGACCACCACCGAATCATCCGCGAACCGCGCCCCGTCCAGGGCCGCCCAGGCGGCCAGGGCCGGCCCGGCGAGCGGCGCAGGCAGGTCGAGCCGCAGCACGCCGGTCGCACCATTGGCGTGCCGCTCCCATTCTGGGCGCCGCAGCAGCTCCGGCGTCCGGTGCTCGGTGGCGAAGAGCGACAGGCCGAAGGCGTCGCGCCGCACCGGATAGGCCAGGCGGAAGGAGGGCCGCACCGGCCCGTCCGGCAGGTCGAGCAGCCGGGCCAGGTCGCGCGCCGGCTCTCCCCCCGCCCCGGCCGCCTCGAAGGCTGCCGCGGCCGAATCGGCCGAGCGGGTGGCGAGGGAGATGCCGAGCAGCCCCTCCCCGTCCCGCGCCAGGCGCTCGCCGAGGCCGTTGTCGAACTGCGTCGGGTCGAGCACGCCGAGCAGCTCGATGTAGTCGGCCTCGAGCATGATGCAGTAATTGGCCGTGCCCCAGCCGATGTGGCGGCCGCGCGGCGTCACGGTGAAGCCGAGGCGGCGCCAGGTGTCGCGCGCCGCATCCAGCGCCGCCACCGCCAGGATGACGTGGTCGAGCCCGGTGATCGCCGCCATCAGAAGCCCCCGTGCTCGGCCAGATGCGCCTCCTCCTCCGGCGTGCTGGCGCGGCCGAGGATGGCGTTGCGGTGCGGGAAGCGGCCGAAGCGCTCGATCACCGCGAGGTGGCGCCGGGCATAGTCGACATATTCGGGATCGGCGATGCTGGCGGTCTGCAGCTGCACGCTGCGCTGCTGGTCGGCCAGGTCCTCGCTGTGCTCGAAGGGCAGATAGAGGAACAGCCGGTGGTCGTCGGTCAGCGCCGGGTCCGTGTCGAAGCCCTGATCGATCGCCGCCTTCGCCAAGGCCAGCGCCTTGGGGTCGGTGGCGAAGGCGCGCGGGGTGCCGCGGAACAGGTTGCGCGGGAACTGGTCGAGCAGGATGCACAGCGCCACGGCGCCGAGCGGCGTCGCCGCCCAGTCGTCGTGCCGCCCGGCCGCCGCCTCCTCCTGCAGGGTCAGGAAGCGGGCGCGGATCTCGGCGTCGAAGCCGGCATCGCCGCCGAACCAGCGCTCCTTCCCCGATTCCTCGAACCAGAAGGCCAGCAATTCATGGGCGGAAACCGAAAGCGGGGTCATGCGGGGCAGAGTCCATAGCCGATGATGTCGTCGAACAGGGCATGCAACGGATCCTCGCCGAGGTCCACCGTGGCGTGCGGGTCGAGCCGGAGGGCGAATCGGCCGGCCATCAGCGCCTTGCGCCGGTCGCCCGCGGCAAGGTCGGCCGCCGCCTCCTCCAGCATCAGCGCCGCCGCCAGCAGCTCCGCCGCCGGATGCATCAGCCGCCGGGCCAGGCGCGGCCCGTCCTCCGGCCGCGCGCGAAGATGGGCGAAACCGGCGCGGCAGCTCTCCAGCACCGGGCGCAGCCGCGCCGCGATCGGCTGCAGCGATTCCGGCGCCGAATCGAGGATGCCGGAGACCCGCTCCAGCAGCGCCTG
>NZ_JANX01000613.1 GCF_000767795.1 Inquilinus limosus MP06
AGCGTCGTCCGCGGGGCAAGCGGCGGCACGGGCGGCGCGATCCCCCTCACCCTCCCGTCGGCTTCGCCGCCGGGTCCCTCCCTCTCCCTGAGGAGAGGGCCATCGGAGCGCGCCGCGCCTTCCCTCTCCCCGGGGGAGAGGGAGGGACCCAAGCCGCAGGCTTGGGAGGGTGAGGGGGTGGCCCCGGCCCATCCATCTTCGATCCCGTAATGGCGGCGGAACTCCCCGAACGCCTGCTCCAGGCTCGGCAGGGCGGCAGCGGACCGGGCGGTGGCGCCGCCGCGCTTGCGGGCCCGCGCGACCGAATCGGCCAGCTTGCGCCTCACGACGGGGAGCAGCGGGATGCCCTTTCGCCGGTCCAGCTCGACCTCCTCCAGGCAGGCGACCACGATCTCGGCCCTCGCCAGCAGGGTGGACGCCCGGGAGCGGGCATTGGCCTCCGCATAGCCGACCTCGGCGGTGGCGAGGCCGCCATTGCCGTGCCGCGTGACGCGCCTGGCGAACGACCGCTCCCTCGGCAGGACCTCAACCGCCCATGCGACGCCATCCTCCATCCCGCCCTCCCACAGAAAAGCCCGCCGCGGCGGGGCCGGGCGGGCGCAACTCTTCGACTCTGCCTGGATTATGAGGTTCGACGCGGCCTCACGTCAAGAACAAAAGAAGAACAAAATCGATGACAGTGCACTCATTTGAACCGATAATGGGGCTTGGGACGGCGTTCGCAGGGGATGAGGGCATGGCTCGGCTGGCGCGTGCGGTGTTTCCGGGGCTTCCCCATCACGTCACCCAGCGCGGCAACGGGCGGGCGCAGACCTTCTTCGGCGACGCGGATTACGCGCTCTACCGCGACCTGCTCGCCATCCATTGCGCGGCGGCGGAGGTCGAGGTCTGGTCCTGGGTCCTGATGCCGAACCACGTCCATCTGATCCTGGTGCCGAGCGACCCGGACGGCCTCCGCCGGGCGCTGGCGCCGGTGCATCGATACTATGCCGGCCATATCCATGCGCGGCTCGGCCGCAGCGGCCATTTCTGGCAGGGGCGCTTCGGCTGCGTCGCGATGGATGAGGCGCATCTCGGGGCCGCGCTGCGCTATGTCGCGCTCAATCCCGTGCGTGCCGGGCTGGTGGAGCGGGCGGCGGACTGGCCCTGGTCCAGCGCGCCGGTCCATCTGGGCCGGACCGGGACGGACGGCCTGACCGCTGCGGGACCTGTGCTGTCGCGCACTCCCGATTTCGCCGCGATCCTCGCTGCCGGCGAGGACGAGGAGGCGTCGGCGCGGCTGCGGCGGGCCGAGCAGATCGGCCGGCCGCTCGGCAGCCGCGACTTCCTGGGCCGGCTCGAACGCGAGAGCGGCCGGTCCCTCGCCCCCGCCAGGCGCGGGCGGAAGCCTGCTAAAAGTGCACTGTCACCGAATTGAACCGAATTGAGAATTCAGAGCGGATAAACGCTTGCGAAAGGGTAGATATGGAATTGAGCGTCGTTCTCGCGGCACCAATCTTCCAGTTCCCGCTTCAGCTCCGGCCAAAGCGACCGCGCCCATTCCGGCGCATGTCGCTTCCACTCTGCCTCGGTTGGAAGATGGGCTGACAAGACGCCCATCGGCAGCTCGAGGACGAACGAGCCGCCGCGACCTGAGACCACCAGCTCTTCTTTCCAGCGAGGCTGAAAATGGAATACTTTCTCCATCATAGTTAAAGACTACACCGATGTTCACCGCGGGCGCCACTCCAAGTACCGCCGCATCCTGCCATGCGTCGCCTTAAAACTCGGTGACGCAAAATTGCGGAAATTCGGTGACAGTGCACGAATTGCCCGAGCACTAAAAGTGCACTGTCACCGAATAGAGTGCAAGGTGAACTGTCAACGCGATTTGCAATTCACGCGCACCTAATTCGCAATTGATTCGCATTTGCAATTACCTAGGAATGCCTTACCCTTGGTGTGAATGGCGTCCAGACAAGACCGCCCGCCCGGCGCGACCGTCGCCGGCCGCACACAGACGCGATATCGAGAAGGGGGAAGGACATGGCAGGCGAACTCACTCTTGACCCGATCATCGTCCAGGGCGGCATCGATCCCCTGAATGATGCGGATTACCTGGCCGGATCATTCATCGATTATCTGGACCGCAATCGCCAGGAGCCAATTCAACAAACTGTCGAGAACTGGCTGGAAGACTACGTGCAAGACTATATGAATCAGGTCGTCGATACCGACAACCTTTCCTATGTGATATATTCAGAGCTCGTCAATGTCCTGAAGGACAGCTGGGACAATTTTTACCATACGCTGACCCAGTATTCCCTGTTCGACGAAATCATGGCCGATGGGGTCAGCAAGGTCAGCAATCTTTTGGGACTGACGCCGCCCGACGCCTATGATTCATACGACAACACGATGTCGGGATCGCCCGTCATGCCCCTCAGGGCCTTGGCCCATTACCTCTTCGGCGACGGCGAACAGATGCGCGTCAACATCGGCGACCTCGGGTTGGCGATCACGCCCGACGAGATCAATGTCGGCGGCGGCAGCACCCTCCAATCCATGCTGGACAACGGCGGCTATGTCGGCACCCGGAATGTGACGGTCGAACGCTTCGGATACGATACCTATAATGACGATGCCTCGACGGGCCTCACGCTCGGCAATGTGACGCTGAAGCTCGAGGGGGAAGTCTCCCGGTTCGAGGACGGATCCTGGACGTTCGACGGCGAGATCCGGGGCTACAACGATTTCTACGACTTCAATCCGAGCGGACATCGCGCCTTCTGGGCTGAAATCATCACGGAGATCACGAATCAGCTGCCCGGCACGTCCTACGGCATCAGCATCGACGGCGCGCTCAACGTGCATTGGAACAGCTGGACCGACTGGCAATGACGCGGAGATCGATCATCGTGCTGATCACGGTCCTTGTGCTGGCGGTCGGCGGCTGGGTGGCCGTCGACAGCCATAACGTCGTCGCGGACTGCAGGGCGGCTCCGGACAGCGAGATCCTGTCTCGCCTCAACGAGGCGGTCCTGGCATCGGACCTGGCCCCGCGATCCCTCTGGCGCGAGCTCGCGCCCGAGCCGGGCGGCCCGTCCTATGACCGCATCACCGATGCGTGGGACGTCACCTTCAGGCTCATCGGAAACGATGGAAAGCCGATCGGCCGCTATTTCGGCACTGTGAAGTGTGGCGGCATGGGAGGGGTGGAGTTCTCCATCGACCAGACCTTCAAGGGCCGGCGCCCGTAGCCAGCCCCCATCGTTGGCGTCATACGTCCGCGCTGGACTGCACCGAATTGCCGCTTACTCTTCGCCGTCGTTGCGAGGAGGCGAAGCCGACGAATCCATCCAGCGAAAATTCGGTGACAGTGCACGAATTGCCCGAGCCTAAAAGTGCACTGTCACAGAATAGAGTCGAATAGAGTGCCGAATTACCGCACCGCCCCCTGGATTGCTTCGCTGCGCTCGCAATGACGGGTTTGAGGTCTTCGAGACGGCCTTGCGGGAGACGAACTGCCCTCACCCGTTCCCCAGGCTGCCGATCAGGCCTTCCAGGCCGCCCTGGTCCAGCTCCTGCTTCGCCGGCTGCACCGTGGGCGCCGTGACCGCC
>NZ_JANX01000614.1 GCF_000767795.1 Inquilinus limosus MP06
CCTCGGCCGGCATCCCGGGCGGGCTGTTCGCGCCCTCGCTCTCGGTCGGCGCCGGCTTCGGCGCCATCTTCGCGCCGCTGGTCGGCCCGGACCTGGTGCCGTCGCTGATGCTGGTCGGCATGGCGGCCTACCTGACCGGGGTAACCCATTCGCCGGTCACCGCGCTGGTGCTGCTGGCGGAGATGACCGGCGAATCCCGCGGCCTCGCCATCCTGATCCCCTCGGTCGGCCTCGCCTGGCTCGGTTCCCGCCTGGTGCTGCGGCACGGCTTGTATCATTTGTTGGCCGAGCGAATTCTTGCACGAGCCGGCTGGAATCCTTCGGCGACAACCTGATATCGTCTGCTCCAAAGGAAAAAAGGCCTTTGGGGGTTCAGGTGAGATACGGTCTTCCGGCGCTGATGGCGCTGGTGCTTTTGGGCTGCGCCCAGAAACCGGGCGAGCCGCCCGCCGTGTTGTCGCGGACGGTGCCGGTCAACGGCCTCGACATCGGCGTCACCCGGCTCACGCGGACGACCTGGGGCGCCTGGCTGGTCGGCCCGAGCCTGATCGGCCCGTCCAAGGCCAAGGTCCGCGCCGCCGAGCGCAAGGCGATCGAGCAGGTTTCGGCCTGCCGGATCACCAAGGTGACCCCGGGCGACAACCCGATGCGGGCGGAGTATGTCGAGCTGACGGTGAGCTGTTGAGTGCGGATCTGTCCCGCCTCTGTACGTGCGAAAGCCGCCCCGAACCGTCATGGCGAAGAGCGAGCGACGTGGCTATCCAGAAGCCGGTGCAAGCTGCCCTTGGATGGCCACGCCCTCGCGGGCTCGCCATGAGAGAAAGGGAAAGGCGCCTCTAGCGGCAGGGCTCACCCGGCCGGCACCTTCAGCTCATAGCGCTCGGCCCAGCGGCTGCGGTCGTGGGGCGGCTCGCCGGACTCGGCGAAGACCTCCACCGCCTCAGTGATCTGGCCGTCGCGCAGGCGGTACAGCGAGACCGCGTGCACGATGTCGTTGCCGTCGGTCAGCAGCACGCGGGACACCGCGCGCTCGCCCGCCTGGATCAGCTCCTGCAGGTGGCAGCGCCAGCGGGCGGGGGAATTGGCGTTCAGCGCAATGAACGCGTCGGCGCCGCGGATCCGCTCGCAAGTCTGCGGCCAATCCGCCACGAAGTCATCGGACAATAATCCCAAGGCGCGGGCCCAGTCGCGCGCATCGAAGGCACGCCACAGGGCGGCGACGACATGGTCGTCCATGGCATTCCGGTCAATTTGTTCCTAATTTGTTTCATTATGCCGAAGAGAATCCCGGCTGTCGAGTGGTCTATTATGGACATATTTTCTAAGTGAATTAATGCATTTGACATAAACAATTTCCAAAATATGGTATTTCATTCGCCAAACAACGGGTCGGGATCGTGGATCCTGCCCGGCCGAGAGGACCGACCATGATCACCCTGTCCCGTCGCCTGCTGCTCGCCGGCTCGTTCGTCGTTGCCGCCCTGGCGCCGGCGCTCGGCCGGGCCGCGGATCCGGTCTCCGCCATCACCCTCGACTGGGCCTATTACAACCCGGTCAGCCTGGTGCTGAAGGACAAGGGTTGGCTGGAGGAGGCACTGAAGCCGCAGGGCGTGTCGGTGACCTGGGTGCAGAGCGCCGGCAGCAACAAGGCGATCGAGTTCCTGAACTCCGGCAGCGTCCAGTTCGGCTCCACCGCCGGCGCCGCCGCGCTGCTGGCGCGGATCAACGGCAGCCCGATCAAGGCTGTCTATTCCTATTCGAAGCCGGAATGGACCGCGTTGGTGACCAATGGCGATAGCCCGGTCCGGTCGGTCGAGGACCTGAAGGGCAAGCGCGTCGCCGTCACCCGCGGCACCGACCCCTACATCTTCCTGCTGCGCGCCCTGGCCGATCACGGCCTGACCGAGCAGGACATCGAGGTGGTGCTGCTGCAGCATGCCGATGGCCGCAATGCGCTGATCGGCAAGCAGGTCGACGCCTGGGCCGGGCTGGACCCGATGATGGCGCAGGCGGAGCTGGAGCAGGGGGCACGGCTGTTCTACCGCAAGCCCGACCTGAACACCTATGGCGTGCTGAACGTGAACGAGCAGTTCGCCGCCGACCATCCGGAGGTCGTCGAGACCGTGATCCGCGCCTATGAGCGGGCGCGGACCTATGCCCTGACCCATCCGGACGAGCTGCGCGCCGCCCTGGTGCAGGCCGCCGGCCTGACCGACGCGGCGGCGGCGAAGCAGCTGGAGCGCACAGATCTGTCCGGCCCGGCGATCGACGCGCCGAAGCGCGACACCATCCTGGCCGCCGGGGTGGCGCTGCAGAAGGCCGGGGTGATCGAGGCCGGGGTCGATGTCGCGGCCGCGGTCGACGCGCTGCTCGATGCCCGCTTCAAGACCGCGCTGGCGCAATAGCGATGGCCAGCCTCGACCCCGCCGCAGCCGATACGGGCATCCGCGCGCCGCGCGCTGCCGGTGCGGTCGGCGCCGTCGTGATCGGGCTGGTCCTGCCGGTCGGTCTGGCCCTGGGCTGGGTAGGCGCTGGCCGCGCTCGGCGTGGTTTACCAACCCGCCTGCTGCCGCCGCCGTCGCAGATCCTGAAGACGCTGGGCGACCTGGCGAGCCGCGGCGTGCTGCTGGACCACGTGCTGGCGACTCTGTGGCGGATGTGGTGGGGCTTCCTGCTCGGCGCCGTCGCCGGCACGGCGCTGGGCGCCGCCACCGGCGTCTGGCCGCTGGCGCGCCGGCTGCTGGACCCGACCATCCAGGCACTGCGCAGCATCCCGTCGATCGCCTGGGTGCCGCTGTTCATCCTGTGGTTCGGCATCTTCGAGACGCCGAAGGTGCTGCTGATCGCGGTCGGCGTGTTCTTCCCGGTCTACCTGACCCTGGCCGGCGCCATCGCCTCGGTCGACCGCAAGCTGGTCGAGGTCGGGCGGATCTACCGCTTCGGCACCTGGGATCTGGTGCGCCGCATCCTGCTGCCGGCCGCGCTGCCGACCTACATCACCGGACTGCGCGGCGGCCTCGGCCTCGGCTGGATGTTCGTAGTGGCGGCGGAGTTCATGGGCGCCAGCAAGGGCCTGGGCTATCTGCTGGTCGACGGCCAGATGACCGGCCGTCCGGCCACCATCCTGGCCGCGATCCTGCTGTTCGCCGTGCTCGGGAAGCTCAGCGACCTCGCCCTGGCCGCGCTCGGCGCCCGGCTGGTGCGCTGGCAGGACGGCTTCCGTCCGGAAGGGGCATGACCATGCTGTCGCTGCAGGGGGTCGCCAAGCGCTATCCGAACGGGCTGGACGCCCTGGCCGGCATCGACCTGGCGGTCGAGCCCGGCGCCATCGTCGCCGTGGTCGGCGCCAGCGGCTGCGGCAAGAGCACGCTGTTGCGCCTGATCGCCGGGCTGGAGCGGGCCTCGGCCGGCATGCTGTCGGTCGCCGGCCATCCGGTGGACGGGCCGGGCGAGGATGTCGGCGTGGTGTTCCAGGAGCCGCGGCTGATGCCCTGGCTGACCGTGGAAGCCAATGTCCGCTTCGGCCTCGGCCGGCTGCCGCGGGCCGAGGCGGCGCGGCTGGCGGCCGAGGCGATCGCCCGGGT
>NZ_JANX01000615.1 GCF_000767795.1 Inquilinus limosus MP06
CGACCTGCCGAACGGCTACGACAAATCGGTGCCCACCCGGCTGATCCTGGCCTTCCACGGCCGCACCGGCACGGCGGAGAAGGTGCGCACCTATTTCGACCTCGAGGGATCGGCGGCGCGGCCGGCGATCGTGGTCTACCCGCAGGCCCAGGGCGGCTGGGGCGGCAAGGCGGACCGCGACATGGCCTATGTCGACACGCTGCTGGCGCGGCTGAAGGCGACGCTTTGCGTCGACCAGAACCAGATCTTCGCCGCCGGCCATTCGATGGGCGGCAGCTTCGTCAACGACCTGTCCTGCGGCCGGGCCGGGGTGTTCCGCGCCACCGCGGTGGTGGCCGGCGGCATCGGCAGCGTCCGCCCCTGCCGGGGGCAGGTGGCGGCGATCCTGCTGCACAACCCGAAGGACAACATGGTGCCCTACAGCCAGGGCATCGCCGAGCGCGACAAGCGCATCGCCCAGAATCGCTTGGCCGCTACGCCGGTCGAAGCCGACGCCACCTTCCGCTGCAAGCGCTGGGGCAAGGCCGGCATCGCCGACCCGGTGGTGTTCTGCGACCTGCCCTCGACCTTCAACCGCAAGCGGCCCTATTCGCATGGCTGGCCGGACGGCACCGGCCCGACCATCATCGGCTTCTTCGATCGCGTCACCGACCAGCGGATTCAGTTGACAGAGCGGCCCCCCGCCCCTTAGGTGGGGGCATGGTGATCCGGCTACGCACGCTTCGACTTATCTGATCGGCGCCCCGAGGGGTGCCGACATCGAAGCCGTTGCGTCCTCTCTTCCGGATCCTCTCCATGACCCCCGACCGATCGTACCGACAGGCTTTTCCCCGCATCTCCCGGGACCTGCTGCGACTTATCACCGGCCGCTGAGCGGCGCATCGCGCGCCCGGCGGCCGTCTTCGCGCATCCATGTCATGCGCCTGTCGTCAATTCGCCCTATCCTGATATTTCCGGCCCCTGCCGGCCGGTGCGAGAGAGAAATCCGATGTCCGCGATCACCTCCAAACCCGGAATGCCGATCGACAAGTACCGCCCGGTCCAGACCGTGGCGCTGACCGACCGGCAATGGCCGAACCGCGTCATCGACCGCGCCCCGATCTGGTGCTCGGTCGACCTCCGCGACGGCAACCAGGCCCTGATCGAGCCGATGGGCACCGACCGCAAGCAGCGCATGTGGGACCTGCTGGTCGGCATGGGCTTCAAGGAGATCGAGGTCGGCTTCCCCGCCGCCTCGCAGACCGATTTCGACTTCGTCCGTCACCTGATCGACAACGACCTCATCCCCGACGGCGTCACCATCCAGGTGCTGACCCAGTCGCGGGAGGAACTGATCCGCCGCACCTTCGACGCCATCCGCGGGTCGAAGCGGGCGATCGTCCACCTCTACAACTCGACCTCGACGCTGCAGCGCCGGGTGGTGTTCGGCCTCGACCGCGACGGCATCACCGAGATCGCCGTGCGTGGCACCAAGCTGATCAAGGAGCTGGTGCCGACGGTGCCGGAGACCGAGATCGTGTTCCAGTACTCGCCGGAAAGCTTCACCGGCACCGAGCTGGACTATGCCCGCGACATCTGCGGCGCCGTGCTCGACGCCTGGCAGCCGACGCCGGACAAGAAGGCGATCCTGAACCTGCCGGCGACGGTGGAGATGGCGACGCCGAACGTCTATGCCGACCAGATCGAGTGGTGCCACCGCAACTTCGCCCGGCGCGACAGCTTCGTGCTGTCGGTGCACCCGCACAACGACCGCGGCACCGGCATCGCCGCGACCGAGCTGGCCCTGATGGCCGGCGCCAACCGGGTCGAGGGCACGCTGTTCGGCAATGGCGAACGCACCGGCAATGTCGACATCGTCACGCTGGGGCTGAACATGTTCACCCAGGGCGTCGACCCCGAGCTCGACCTGCACGATGTCGGCGAGATCGTCCGCACCGTCGAATACTGCAACCAGCTGCCGGTGCATCCGCGCCACCCCTATGGCGGCGAGCTGGTGTTCACCGCCTTCTCCGGCTCGCACCAGGACGCGATCAAGAAGGGCTTCGCGGCCATGGAGAAGAGCAACAGCGGGCTGTGGGAGGTGCCGTACCTGCCGATCGACCCGCAGGATATCGGCTGCAGCTACGAGGCGGTGATCCGGGTCAACAGCCAGTCCGGCAAGGGCGGCGTCGCCTATCTCCTGCTGACCGACCACGGCCTCGATCTGCCGCGCAAGCTGCAGGTGGAGTTCAGCCAGGTGATCCAGAAGCTGGCCGACGAGACCGGTAAGGAGATCTCGTCCAAGGTGATCTGGCACGAGTTCGAGCAGGAGTACCTCGCCCCCGGCCGGGTCGAGGTGATCGGCCACACCACGCTGCCGACCGGCCGCGGCGAGCGCCACATCGAGGCACAGGTCAGGATCGACGGGGTGGAGAAGACGATCCGGGGCGAGGGCAACGGTCCGCTCAACGCCTTCGTCGACGCGCTGCGGCGCGAGATCGGGGCGGATGTCGACATCGTCGACTATCGCGAGCACGCGCTGCGCAGCGGCTCCGATTCCAGCGCCGCGACCTATGTCGAGGCACGGGTCGGCGGCAGGACGCTGTTCGGCGTCGGCATCGACAGCAACATCGTCATGGCCTCGCTCAAGGCCGTGGCCGGTGCCGTCAACCGGGGCGCCCGCAAGGGCGTTGTGTAAGGCTCCGGCCTGCCGGGTCCGCGGTCACGTGGACCCGGATCGGGTCGCCGGGCGTTGTGGAAGGCGCGACGGCAGACCGCCGGCGCGGCGATCCGAGGAGGGGACCATGCCGCAGCTTCGACCCGAGGACCTTTCTGCCGAGGAGAAGGACGCCCTGGGGCGCGTCCATCGCCACGAGCCCGGCGTCACCGATCCTGTCCGCCTGTCCCTGCAGGCCCGCGGCCTGATCGAGGAGCGGCAGGGCAAATGGGCGCTGACCAATGACGGCAGCGTCCTCCTCGCCACCATCGGGCTGGGCAAGCTCGACACCTGACGGCGGCTTGTCGGACGGGTTCCTTACGCCCTCCTGACCAGCTCCCGCATCGGCGCCGCCTCGGCGCTGCCGGGGAAGACGACGCGGCTCAGCGCGTCCTCCGGCAGGCGCAGATGGTCGCGGAACACGCCCTTGACCACGGCGCGCAGGTCGGTGGTCGGCGCCAGGTCGCGGCCTTGGTACAGCCGGCCTGACGCCAGGCCCGGCCAGTCGGCCAGCACCCGTCCGCCATGCACCGCGCCGCCGGCCAGGAAGGCGACCGATCCGGTGCCATGATCGGTGCCGCCGGAGCCGTTGGCCGCGGCGGTGCGGCCGAACTCCGTCACCGTCAGGATCGCGGTCTGCGTCCAGGCGTCGCCGAGCCCACGGCGCAGCGCCTGCAGCGTCGCGGCATAACCGGCCAGCAGCCGGTCCAGCCTTTTGACCTGCTGCACATGCGTGTCCCAGCCATACAGCTCCATCACCGCGATGCGCGAGCCGGCGGGGTCGGCCAGGAACCGGCCGGCGGCCTCGGCCAGCTTCAGGTCGGCGCCGGTCGCGGCGGGCACCATGGCGCTGCCGCCGGCCATCGCGCCGCCCATCGCGCCCTGGGCCG
>NZ_JANX01000616.1 GCF_000767795.1 Inquilinus limosus MP06
GGCGCGCCGGTGTGGGTCTCCACCTACACCCGCAACCTGCAGCAGCAGATCGACGGCGAGATGGACCGGCTGTTCCCGGACCCGGTGCTGAAGGCCCGCCAGGTGGTGCTGCGCAAGGGGCGCGAGAACTATCTGTGCCTCCTGAACTACGAGGACGCGGTGCGCGGCCTGTCGCTGAACCCGCGCGACGCCGTGCCGCTGGGGCTGATGGCGCGATGGGCCGCGGCGACGCGCGACGGCGACCTGACCGGCGGCGACTTCCCCGGCTGGCTGGCCGACATCATCGGCCGGCCGAACAGCCTGGCCCTGGCCGACCGGCGCGGCGAATGCATCCATTCCGGCTGCCCGCACTACAGCCGCTGCTTCATCGAGCGCGGCATCCGCCGGGCCCGCAAGGCGCAGATCGTCATCGCCAACCACGCGCTGGTGATGATCCAGGCGGCGCAGGGCGGGGTGGACGACCGCGACGCGCCCAGCCGCTTCGTCTTCGACGAGGGGCACCACCTGTTCGAGGCGGCGGATTCCGCCTTCGGCGGCCACCTGACGGGTCTTGAGGCCACCGATCTGCGCCGCTGGCTGCTGGGCCATGAGGAGGGCGGGCGCCGGGCCAGCCGCGGCCGCGGGCTGCGCCGCCGGGTGGAGGACCTGCTGCCGGGGGAGGAGGCGCTGGCGGCGCTGGACGAGATCGAGCGCGCCGCCCGGTCCCTGCCCGGCCCCGGCTGGGGCAAGCGCATCCATGCCGAGGATCCGCGCGGACCCGCCGAGCGCTTCCTGGCCCTGACCCGCACCCAGGTCTATGCCCGCGCCCAGGGCGCCGACGGGCCCTACAGCCTGGAATGCGACACCAATGATCCGGTGGAGGGGCTGGTCGACGCCGCCCTGGCGCTGGACGTCGCCCTGGCCGAGCTGCAGGCGCCGCTGCAGGCGCTGGCGAAGGCGTTCCGCGAGCATCTCGACGAGGCGGCCGTGTCGCTGGACCCGAACCAGCGCCAGCGCCTGGACGCCGCCGCCCGGTCGCTGGACCGCCGCGCGAAGATGGAGATCGGCGGCTGGCGGGCCATGCTGACCTCACTGTCCGAGCCGACGCCGCCCTGGCTGGTCGACTGGTTCGGGGTCGAGCGGGTGGAGGGGCGCGAGCTCGATTTCGGCTTCTACCGCCACTATGTCGACCCGACCCGGCCCTTCGTCGACGCGCTGGTGCGGCAGGCGCATGGCGTCGTCGTCACCTCCGCCACCCTGACCGACGGCGCCGGCGACAACCCCGACGACTGGCGCGCGGCGGAGGACAGGACCGGCGCCGGCCATCTGCCGCGGCCGGCGATCCGCGCCCAAGTGGCCTCGCCCTTCGACTATCCTTCGCTGACCCGGGTGCTGATCGTGCGCGACGTGCGCAAGGACGACCTGGAGCAGGTCGGCGCCGCCTATCGCGAGCTGTTCCTGGCGGCCGGCGGCGGCGCGCTGGGCCTGTTCACCGCGGTCAGCCGGCTGCGCGCGGTGCACCACGCGCTGGCCCCGGCGCTGCAGGCGGCCGGACTGCCGCTCTACGCCCAGCATCTCGACGGCATGGATGTCGGCACGCTGATCGACATCTTCCGCGGCGAGACCGATGCCTGCCTGCTGGGCACGGATGCTGTCCGGGACGGCGTCGACGTGCCGGGACGGGCGCTGCGGCTGATGGTGTTCGACCGGGTGCCCTGGCCGCGCCCCGACATCCTGTCGCGCGCCCGCGGCCTGCATTTCGGCAAGCAGCGCTGGAGCGACATGCAGACCCGCTTCCGCCTGAAGCAGGCCTTCGGCCGGCTGGTGCGAAGGGCCGACGACCGCGGCGTCTTCGTGCTGCTGGACCCGATGATGCCGACCCGGCTGTGCACCGCCTTCCCCCCCGGCGTCGAAGTGCAGCGCATCGGCCTGGCCGAGGCGGTGGCGATCACGCGGGAGTTCCTGGCGCAGGACGCCGCGGCGCTGCCGGCCCCCTCCCCCCTCCTGCCGGCCCCCTGACGCTTCCCTGATCCCCCGGCGCCCCTCCTGGGGTATCATTCCCATCGCCGGGCGGGGCGACTCGCCCGCGCCGATTGCTCGAAGACCATTTCAGATCCGCATCGTCAGATCCGCGCCCTGCGCGGCCGGTCCATTTCCGAACCCGGAGCGACGCCATGCCCATCAGCGATTTGTTCGCCAACGGCCACAAGCCCAACATCCTGATCCTGATCACCGACCAGGAGCGCGCGATCTCCGAATGGCCGGAAGGCTACCGCGCCACCCTGGCCGGGAAGCTCAAGGCGATGCAGGCGCTGCAGGCCAACGGCCTCAGCTTCGACCACGCCTTCACCGGCGCCTGCATGTGCGCGCCGAGCCGCGCCACCTTCCTGACCAGCCAGTACCCGATCGTCACCGGCTGCACCACGACCGGCGGGTCGACCCTGCCGCCGCCCGCCACCCGGCCCAACCTCGCCACCGTGCTGGGGCAGGCCGGGTACGATTGCTACTGGATCGGCAAATGGCATCTGCTGGGCTCGCAGGAGCCCGGCGGGCCCGGCACCACCCTGTCGGAATGGGGCTTCCAGCCCTACAGCGCCGGCGGCGGCACGGTGGCCTGGGACCCGCCGGATGCCGGCATCACCCTGAACGCCAGCTATCTCGGCGGCGGCACCAGGGGGGCGACAGAGTACAACCGGAACGACCAGCGCTATGTCGGCAATGCCCAGGCCTTCCTGGCGGATCCGCCGGCCGGCCCGTGGTGCCTGGTGGTCTCGCTGGTCAACCCGCACGACGTCCATCTCGGCTACGAGGCCCAGGACGGCGAATACTACGACAGGGCCGAGTACCGGTCGCTGGACGTGCCGTTGCCGGACAACATCGACGAGACCCCGGCGGCGATGCCGCGCGGCCAGAGCTTCTATTCCTGGGATTCGAAGGCCGCGAAGAAGGCCAGGCCGCAGGATCTGGCGAACTTCTACGCCTATCTGATGCAGTATGTGGACGGGCAGATCGGCACCATCCTGGGGACGATGACCCGGGACCAGGTCCAGGACACGCTGATCATCCGCTTCGCCGACCATGGCGAGATGGGGCTGGCGCACGGGCTGGTCGAGAAGTTCGTCAACGCCTACGGCCAGTGCATCCACGTGCCGCTGGTATTCTCGAACCCGGTCGCCTGGCCCACGCCTCAGACCACCGAGGCGCTGGCCAGCACCGTCGACCTGGCCCCGACCCTGGCCAGCCTGCTCGGCGTGGCCGGGGATTTCAGCGGCAGCTTCGCCGGCGCCGATCTCAGCCCCGTGCTGAACGACCCCGCGGCGACGGGCCAGGAGTATGTCCACTTCACCTATGACGACCTGCACGGCAGCAGCGGCCCCAGCGTCATCCGCACGATCCGGTCGAAGGACTGGGTGTACTCGGTCTATCTGGACACGGTCACCAGCCCGTCCTCCGGCTGGTCCGACGCGGATTGGGAGATGTACGACCTGGCCGAGGATCCCGGCGAGAACCACAACGTCGCCGGGCTCGGGCTGGCGCAGCAGGCGATCCTGGACCAGGCGCTGCGGGCGCAGATGACGGCCAAGGGCACGGCGCCGGCCTG
>NZ_JANX01000617.1 GCF_000767795.1 Inquilinus limosus MP06
GCTCTCGATCAGCGGGATCGAGCCGTAGACGCAGCCGACCGCCAGCACCGACAGCAGGCCGACGGTGCCGGGGTCGGCGATCAGCGAAGCGGCGACCAGCACCAGGGCGGCGGACAGGGCGGCGCCGGCGGCCAGGCCGCCGGCCGGCAGCAGCAGCGTCGCGACCATGCCGAAGCCGAGGATGCAGACGGCGCGCAGGGCGAAGCCTGCGGCCATGGTCCAGCCGACCGCGTCGGCGGCCAGGCCGCTCGCCGCCAGCCACACCGGCAGATACGGCGTCAGGATGCCGCTGACGCCGTAATGCGCGGACAGCGCCGCGACGGCCCGCAGACGGCCGTGGTCGCCGGCTTCCCGGGCAGGGCTGTCGGAGGTTCCGCTCAAGGCGCGGCCTCTCCCGCTTGCGGGAGCTTTCCAGTGGGTTCTTCTGTCCGTCGTACGGGCTGGCAGCGATTCCGGCCGAAGACAGAACCAGTCCCCCCTTCCCTTGCGGGAAAACTAAAGACGGGCAAACTGAAGGGCCGGTTCGGCTCGCTCACCGGCGTATCCGCCCCGTCACAGCCGGACCACGGTGCCGGTGCGGCGCGAGCGTTCGGCGGCGAAGGCCATGAAGTGGCTGTCCAGCGACTCCTCCAGCGAGGTCAGCGAGACATTCACCTGGCTGCGGCTGCGGCGCTGGATCTGCCGGCCCAGGAACTCGGCCATCAGCCGGTCGTCGCCGCCGCTGTGGCCGCTGTCCTCCACCGTGGTCAGGCGGATGGTGGTGACGTCGTCGGTGCGGAAGTCGATCACCGTGATCTCGTTCTTCTCCAGATGCCCGGCGATCTCGCCATGGGTGCCCATCAGATGCAATGTCCGCGTGTTCTCGGCGGTGAAGGCGCTGACGTTCAGCGTGCCGCTGACGCCGTTGGCGAAGCGCATCGCCACCACCTGGTTGTCGACCACGTCGTTGTCGCAACGATACACGCAGCGGCCATAGGGACCCTCGCGCAGGGCGGTGCGGATGCCGTCGGGCGAGGTGTCGAGGGTCAGCACCTTGTGCGGCCAGCGGTCGGCCGGCTTGAACTTCTCCAGGTACAGGCGCTGGGCGGAATAGGGGCAGACGCGCTCGACCTTGCAGCCCTCGTCGCAGCGGTCGGTCGACCCGTCCGGCGCGTTCTCGCGCCGGAAATGGGCCAGCGAGCCGTAGGAGGACAGCTCGGTGCAAGGCGCGCCGGCCAGCCAGCGGATGATGTCCAGGTCGTGGCAGGTCTTGGCCAGGATCAGCGGGCTCGATTCGTCCTCGCGCCGCCAGTTGCCGCGCACGAAGCTGTGGGCGAAGTGCCAGTAGCCGATGTGCTCGGTCTGGCGCAGCGTCACCAGCCGGCCGATCACGCCGCGGTCCAGGATCTCCTTGATGCGCGAGAAGAAGGCCGTGTAGCGCAGCACATGGGCGACGGTGACGTCCGCCCCCGTCTCCCGCGCCGCCTCGGCCAGCGCCCGGGTCTCCTCCTCGGTCGGCGAGATCGGCTTCTCCAGCAGGATGCCCAGGCCGCGGCGGATGGCGGCCAGCGCCGGCTCCAGATGCAGCGCGTCCGGGGTGGTGATCAGCACGGCGTCCAGCTCGGTCTCGCGCTCCAGCAGCTCGCGCCAGTCGGTGTACAGATGCTCGGCTGCCAGGCCGTGGCGGGCGGCGGCGTCCTGCAGCCGGTCGGTGCGCGGGTCGGCGATGGCGACGACCCGGGCCTGGTCGGGCCGGCGGCGGATGTAGTCGCCATAGGCCTCGATGCCGCGGCTGCCGGCGCCGATGACGGCGACGCGGATCTGCTGGGATTTCAGGGATTTGGACATCGGTCTTGGCTTTCAGGCTCGGACGATGGAGTTGAGAGCGAGGATTAACCTTTCACCGCGCCGGCGACCATGCCGCGGGTGAAGTGCTTCTGGACCAGGGCGAACAGGATGGCGGCGGGCAGGGTGGTGACGACGCCGGCAGCCATCAGGGCGTCCCAGCGGACCACGTTCTCGCCGACGAAGCGGGTCAGGGCCAGGGTCACCGGCCATTTGCCGTCGTCGGTCAGCATCACCAGCGGGAAGATCAGGTCGCTCCAGGCATGGATGAAGGTGTAGATCGCGGTCATCGCCAGCCCTGGCCGCACCACCGGCAGGATGACGTGCCACAGCGCCTTGAGGCGGGAGCAGCCATCGACCATCGCCGCCTCCTCCAGCTCGCGCGGGATGCCCAAGAGGAAGCCGTGCAGCAGCCAGATCGCGATCGGCGTGGCCAGGGCGGTGTCGCACAGGATCACCGACAGATAGGTGTCCAGCAGGCCGGCGGCGATCATCGCCTCGTAGAGCGGGATGACGATGACCACGGGCGACAGCATCTGCGTCGCCAGCACCAGGAACAGCAGCGCGGTGCGGCCGGTGAAGCGGAACCGCGCCAGGCCGTAGGCGCCGAGGAAGCCGAAGCTGGTCGAGATCGCGGCGCAGCACCCGGCGATGACCAGGCTGTTGCCCAGCGCCTCGACCACCCGGTACTGGCCGAACAAAGCGCGGGCGTAGTTGCCCAGGTCCAGGCTGGTCGGCAGGAACTCCGGCGGCCAGACATAGAGCCGGTCATAGGGCGTGAAGGAGGTCTTCAGCATCACCCAGACCGGCAGCAGCAGGAAGCCCAGCAGCAGGATCAGGGCGCCGTGGCGGCCGGCCTCGGGCCAGAAGCGGCGAGCGGTCATTCCTCGCCTCCCTTCAGCACGCGCCAGTACAGCAGCGACACCGTCATCAGGATGGCGAAGACGACAACGGCCATGGCGGAGGAGGTGCCGAAGTCGAAGCTGCCGAAGGCGGTGTCGTAGATCTGGATCGGCAGGGTGGCGGTGGCGCCGGCCGGGCCGCCCTTGGTCAGCGGCCAGATCACCTGGAAGGAGTTGAAGGTCCAGACGGTCGACAGCAGCACGCAGGTCATCAGCACCGGCCGCAGCAGCGGCAGGGTGATGCGGCGGAAGATCTGCATGGGCCGGGCGCCGTCGATCCGCGCCGCCTCGATATAGTCGTCGGGGATGCGCTGCAGCCCGGCCATCAGCGTCACCACCATGAAGGGGATGCCCAGCCAGGCGTCGACCACCACGGTGGCGATGAAGGCCGTGGTCTCCTGCCCCAGGAAGGAGATCGGCTCGCGGATCGCGCCGGTCACCAGCAGCACGGCGTTGATCCAGCCGGACTGGCCGTCCAGCACCCAGCGCCAGGAGATGGCGGCGATCACCGCCGGCGTCACCCAGGGCAGCATCAGCAGCGCCAGATAGATCTTGCGGCCGGGGAAGGGGCGCTGCAGCAGCAGCGCCCCGCCCAATCCGATCAGCAGCTTCGCCCCGACCGAGCAGGCGGTCCAGATCACGGTCAGCTGCAGCGTCCGCAGGAAGGCCGGCTCCTGCACCAGCGCCAGGAAGTTCTCGGCGCCGACGAAGTCGTTGCCCTCCCAGGGCGCGGTCAGCACCACATGGTGCACCGACTGCCAGAAGATGCGCAGCACCGGCAGGCCCAGCAGCGCCGCGATCAGCAGCAGCGGCAGCGCCAGATAGGGCCAGGGCGCCTTGTC
>NZ_JANX01000618.1 GCF_000767795.1 Inquilinus limosus MP06
ACCATCCCGCCGTTCCCGCAACACCGCTATCCGCATGGATCGTTCTCCCTTCGCGTTCCCGGCGATGGATCCGCAAGTTTTTCCCTGCGGCGACGCAACGACCGACCATGCCTCACGCCGCCGCCCGCTGTCCACGATCCTTCCACCTGAAACAACGGAACCCGGACGGGGTGTCGCGCCTTGATTCCGCACCGCCGCCCCGCAGAGGATCGCGGCCGGCCAGAAACGCCTTCGAGGAACCACCCCTTGTCCACTTTCCTGCGCACCCTCGTCCTGACCGCCGCCGCCGTCGGCGCCATCGCCTGCGTGCCGCAGGACGGGTATTACGGCAATGACGGCGGCTACGCCGACAGCGGCTACTACAACGACGGCGGCTACACCCGGATCGACAACCGCTACCGCGGCGACCGCAACGACCGCGCCAACAGCTGCCGCCGCGCCTATAACGGCCAATGCGACGAGGGCCGCTACGGCGGCACCAACCGCTGCGACGACGGCACCGACACCGCCGATTGCCGCGGCTATGCCAGCCGCGACCGCGACCATGGCCCGAACAGCTGCCGCCGCGCCTATAACGGCGTCTGCGACGAAGGCCGCTACGGCGGCACCAACCGCTGCACCGACGGCACCGACACCGCCGACTGCACCGGCGGCGGCTGGCGCCGCGACCGTCGCGGCGACGACAATGACGGCTGGCCCTTCGACTGAGAGCCCGCCCGAGGGCACCTTTCCGCCATGCTCGGCCCCACACGGCCGCGGCATCGCCATGATCGGCTTTCATGGTCGGTGCCGCGACCGATCCTGAAGGGGGCCCCGCATGACACCGATCCGCCTTGCCCTGCCGGCCGTCATGGCCACGGCGTTCCTGGCCATGCCGGCCTTCGCCGCCGAGCCGCTGGCGCTGAAGCGCGTGCTGCTGTCGACCGGCGGCGTCGGCTATTTCGAGTACGAGGCCAAGGTCACCGGCAACGAGACCCTGGACCTGGCCGTGCCGCTGGACCAGGTCGACGACGTGATGAAGAGCATCGTCGTCTATGACGACAAGGGCGGCATCGGCGAGATCAGCCTGCCCGGGCGCGAGCCGCTGGCCGCCGCCTTCCGCGAGATGCCGTTCGGGCCGGAGGCGCTGTCCTCCCCCGCCGACCTGCTGAACGCGCTGCGCGGCGCCGAGGTGCGGGTCGACGGCGCCCGCGCCGTCTCCGGCCGCATCCTGTCGGTGGTGGCCGAGACGTCGAAGGACAAGGATGGCGCCCAGATCACCCGCCACCGCGTCAGCCTGATGACCGCCGGCGGGGTGCGCCAGTTCCTGCTGGAGGAGGCGGACGGGCTGCAATTCGCCGACCCGGCGCTGCAGGCCAAGCTGGATGCGGCGCTGGCCGCCCTGGCCCGGGATTCGGCCAAGGACCGCCGCACTTTGGCGATCCGCACCACCGGCGACGGCGAGCGCACGCTGCGCGTCGGCTACGTCGTCGAGGCGCCGCTGTGGAAGACCAGCTATCGCCTGACCCTGGCCGCCGACCCCAAGGCGGACAAGGCCGGGCTGCAGGGCTGGGCGGTGCTGGAGAACATGAGCGGCGCCGACTGGGACGGGGTCGACCTGACCGTCATCTCCGGCAACCCGGTCACCTTCCGCCAGGCGCTGTACCAGAGCTACACCGTCGCCCGGCCGGACGTGCCGGTGGAGGTGGCTGGCCGGGTGCTGCCGCCGGTCGATGAGCGGGCCCGCGACGCCGATGCCGAAGGGCGTGCCCGCATGGGAGCGGGCGCGCCGCCGCCGCCGGCCCCGAGGGCGCTGATGATGGCCGCGCCGGCGGCGGAAGCGGTCGTGGCCGACCAGTTCGACGGCGCGCCGCAGCAGCTGGCCAAGGTCACCGCCGCCGAATCGGGCGAGACCGCGACCCAGGTCAGCTTCCACCTGCCGGAGCCGGTGACCGTCGCCGCCGGCCACTCGCTGCTGGTGCCGATCGTCGACCGCGAGATCCCGGCCAGCCGGGTCGACCTGTACCTGCCGGACACCGAGCCGAAGCACCCGCTGGCCGCGGTCGACCTAAAGAATGACGGCCAGACCGGCCTGCCGCCCGGCGTGCTGACCCTGTATGAGCGCGGCGCCGACGGGGCGGTGGCCTATGTCGGCGACGCCCGGCTGGGCGCGCTGCCGACCGGTGAGACCCGGCTGCTCAGCTTCGCCGTCGACCAGAAGGTCACGGTCGACCGCGAGGACAAGCAGGACAGCACCCTGGCCCGCGCCCGCATCGTCGACGGCGTGATGGAGCTGACCACCACCCAGAGCGCCAGCGTGACCTATGCCGTCACCGGCGCCGCCGGCGAGGACCGCACGGTGCTGCTGCAGACGCCGCGCTACGAGGGCTGGACGCTGACCGCGCCGGATAAGGCCAAGGTCGAGATCGTCAGCGGCCAGTACCGCATCCGCCAGGCGGTGCCGGCCGGCAAGACCGTGACCGTGACGGTGACGCAGGAGCAGCCGGTGTCGCAGAGCGTCGACCTGGCCGACGATGCCGACGACCAGATCGCCGCCTGGGCCGAGGACCGCACCCTGCCGGCCAAGCTGCGCCAGGCGATGGCCGACCTCGCCGGCCAGCTCGGCGCCATCCGCGACCGCGAGGCCGAGGCCCAGCGGCTGGAGCAGCGCCAGACCGAGATCGGCCAGGAACAGGCGCGGCTGCGCGAGAATCTCGGCGCCGTGCCGAAGGACAGCGACCTGTTCCAGCGCTATCTCGCCAAGCTGAACGACAGCGAGAGCGAGCTGGAGCAGGTCGGCACCGGCCTGGACAAGCTGCGCAAGGCGATCGACGCCGCCCGCGCCCAGTTCCGCCAGTCGGTGCGCAAGCTGAACGTGTGAGAGCTCCCTCACCCCTCCTGACAGAATGCTGTCAGGAGGGGTGTCGTACTCTCCAGCATCGACGGCCCGTTCCAGGGCCGTCCCGCATGGAGAGACATCGATGGGCTTCGTCACCGAGGTCGTGCTGTTCCGGGCCAGGCCGGGCGTCGCGGTCGAGACCGTGATCGAGGCGGCGGAAGGCAGCCGCGCGGCCCTGGCCGGGCTCGACGGCTATATCGACCGCAGCTTCGGCGTCAGCGCCGACGGGCTGTTCGGCGACATCGTGCGCTGGCGCGACATGGCGAGCGCGGAGGCGGCGGCCGCCGCGGCCCCCACCCTGCCCGGCCTCGGCCGCTTCATGCAGGTCATCGACGGGCCGGGCGTTCGGCTCTATCACTTCAGGAGCCGTTCCCTCTGAGAGACCGTCCGGAATGCGCTGACACGAGTCGGTTGGCGATGGTTTCGAGAACCGGCGCGCAGCGGACGTTCAAGTCCGTGAGCACCGGAAGCGCAGAAACCGTCGTCAGACGGCCGTGCCAGTAGCATGATCGGGCGGTCTCAAACACTGCCGCCTGCCCCTTCGGCGGGCCTATCGCCGATGCGCCGAGCCGACCGCCTGATCCAGATCCTGCTGCTGATGCGCGGCCGTGCCCTGGTCACGGCGCAGCAGCTCGCCGAGGCGCTCGAGGTGTCGGAGCGCACGGTCTACCGCGACATGGCGGACCT
>NZ_JANX01000619.1 GCF_000767795.1 Inquilinus limosus MP06
CCGACCGTGCCGGTACAGCAAAAGCCGCACCCCGGCCTCGTCCGGCGCATTGTCCAGCACGCTCTCGCGCAGCCCGACCAGCCGGTCGCGCTCGTCATTCGACAGCTTCAGCCGGGCCGCCACCGCCGCGGCGTCGCCGCGCAGCAGTGCCGCCAGCCGCAGCAGCGGATCGGAGTCCGGCGCCACCCGCAGCAGCCCCTGCAGTCGGGCGATGTCGCCATCCTCGCCGATCACGCGCCAGGCGATGTCTGCCGCCGCCATCTCGCGCCACACCGGCACCGGGTCGGGCGCGGCCAGCAGCTTCAGGAGCTCGGCCTGCACCCGCTCGCCCGACAGCCGGTCCAGGCCGGCGGCCGCGGCAGTGCAGGCCGCCAGCGCCGGCGGGTCGGGCTCGCCCTGGCCGTAATGGGCGTGGAAGCGGAAGAAGCGCAGGATGCGCAGAGCATCCTCGGCGATGCGCTGCGCCGGGTCGCCGACGAAGCGCACCCGGCCGGCCAGCGCGTCCGCCACCCCGCCGAAATAGTCGTGCACCACGCCCTCGGGATCGGCCGACAGGGCGTTCATGGTGAAGTCGCGCCGCGCCGCGTCGGCCTGCCAGTCGGCGGTGAACTCGACGATGGCGTGGCGGCCGTCGGTCTCGACATCGACCCTGAGCGTCGTGACCTCGAAGCTCCTGCCGCCGGACCGGGCGGTAACCGTGCCGTGCTGCAGCCCGGTCGGGATCACGCCGAGCCCGGCATTGCGCAGCGCCACCATCACCGCCTCCGGCCGCAGCGGCGTGGCGATGTCGACATCGGCCGCGTCCAGCCCCAGCAGCGCGTTGCGCACGCAGCCGCCGACGAAGCGCGGGTCGAAGCCGGGGATTGACAGCGCGGCGATCACCGCCCGGGCAGCGGGGTCGGTGGCCCAGCCGGGCAGCGGCCATAAACGGTGCTGTGTGGTCATTCGGCCGTCCCGAGCAGCACGTCGCGCAGGTTCCTGAGGATGCCCGCGGTCACGCCCCAGACATAGCGGTCGCGATAGGGGAAGGCCCAGTATTGCCGTTCCACCCCCTGCACGGTGATGCGGTGCCGCTTCGGGTTGCCCGGCGCCAGGATGAAGGCGAGCGGCACCTCGAAGATCTCGGCCACCTCGAAGGGATCCGGCGCGGTCTCCAGCGGCGGCGTCAGCAGCCCGATGAAGGGCTGGATCTCGAAGCCGGTGCGGCTGACATAGGTGTCGAGCCGGCCGACGATTTCCACCTTCGCCCGCGGCAGGCCGATCTCCTCCTCCGTCTCGCGCAGCGCCGCCGCCAAGGGGTCGGCGTCGCCCGGGTCGATGCCGCCGCCGGGAAAGGCGATCTGGCCGGCATGGGCGGTCAGATGCGGCGTGCGCAGGGTCAGGAGGATGGTGTCGCCCTCCGGCCGCCGGACGATCGGCACCAGCACCGCGGCGGGCCTGAGCGTCGCCAGCGGCTTCAGGTCCGGGTTCAGGTCGTGGTCGCCCCTGGACAGGCGGGGGATGTACCGCCGCAGCCGCGCCAGATCGGCCGCGACCGGGGCCGGCCCGCTCACGCCTGGTCCAGCGGGAAGAATGTCCGGTGGCTCCATACCCCCATCCGGCCGTCATGGCTGACGGCGATCTCGGCCAGCTCGTAGAACACCGGGCGCGACAGCAGCGCGTCGAGCCCCTCGGCGATCCGGATATAGGGCGACGGCTCCCCGGTGTCAGGCGCGAAGGTGACGCGGATCGGATGCTCCGGCCCGGCCTCGCGGACATGGTCGAGATTGGTGCGGAAGGTCAGCACCTGGTCCTCGCCCGTGCCCGTGACATCGAGCGCCACGGCGACGAAGGGCGCGTCGTCGACCGTGATCCGCCCCCGCTCGGCCGGGGTGATCAGCCAGTAGTCTCCGGCGGCGTCGCGCCGCAGCACGGTGGCGAACAGCTTGACCAGCGGCAGCCGCCGGATCGGGCTGCCGTGATAGTACCAGGTGCCGTCGCGGCCGATGCGGATGTCGTAGGCCTCGTCCGCCGCGGTGGGTCCGCGCCTGGCGCCGGCCAGCGCCGACGCCACGTCTCCGGCCCCGGGCTGGGCCCGCGCCCCTGCGTCAGACTGCGCCTGCTGCTTTTTCTTGGACTCGCCGTCGCTCAATTCCGCCATACTCTTTCAATAAATCCGTCAGTCCCCTCGCAGAGCGGAACGCCGATGCAGACGACCGTCCCGACCGATCTCGACACCCCGGCCACGCCCGGCGACATCGATGCGGCCGTGGAGCGGCTGGCCGCTGTCCGCAGCATGATCGGCCGGGTCATCTTCGGCCAGCAAGACGTGATCGACCAGAGCCTCGTGACGATCCTGGCCGGCGGCCATGTGCTGCTGGTCGGCCTGCCCGGCCTGGCCAAGACCCGGCTGGTCGAGACGCTGGGCACCGTGCTGGGCCTGGACGAGCGGCGGGTGCAATGCACGCCGGACCTGATGCCGGCCGACATCCTCGGCTCCGAGGTGCTGGAGGAGAGCGAGACAGGACGCCGCAGCTTCCGCTTCATCCCCGGCCCGGTGTTCAGCCAGCTGCTGATGGCGGACGAGATCAATCGCGCCAGCCCGCGCACCCAGTCGGCGCTGCTGCAGGCGATGCAGGAGCACCGGGTGTCGATCGCCGGCCGCTACCTGCCGCTGCCGGAGCCGTTCCACGTCCTGGCCACGCAGAACCCGCTGGAGCAGGAGGGCACCTATCCGCTGCCCGAGGCGCAGCTGGACCGCTTCCTGATGCAGGTCGATGTCGGCTACCCCGATCTGGCGGCGGAGCGGCGGATGCTGCTGGCCACCACCGGCGTCGCCGAGGCGCAGGTCGAGGCGGTGATCAGCCCCGACGCGCTGCAGCGGGTGCAGCGCCTGGTGCGCCGCCTGCCGGTCGGCGAGACGGTGCTGGAGGCGATCCTGTCCCTGGTCCGCGCCGCCCGGCCGGATTCGACCGACCTGCCCGAGGTGCAGCGCATGGTCGGCTGGGGCCCCGGCCCGCGCGCCAGCCAGTCGCTGATGCTGGCCTGCCGCGCCCGCGCCCTGCTGACCGGCCGGCCTTCGCCCTCGGTCGACGACGTCGCCGCTTTGGCCCGGCCGATCCTGCAGCACCGCATGGCGCTGACCTTCGCCGCCCGGGCCGATGGCGCGACCATCGCCGACGTGATCGAGCGGCTGATCTCCCGCCTGGGCTGAGGCCGAGGGTGGCGGACGGCTCCTCAACCCCCATGACCGGCGCCGCGCGGCGCAAGGCGGCCGATGCGCTGGCGGCGACGCTGCCGCCGCTCTTGATCGCCGCCGACCGCGTGGCGTCCACCGTCGCCCAGGGCGTGCACGGCCGCCGCCGCGTCGGCGTGGGCGAGAGCTTCTGGCAGTTCCGCCGCTACCAGGCCGGCGAGCCGATCGGCCGGATCGACTGGCGCCAGTCCGGCAAATCCGAGGGGCTGTTCCAGCGCGAGACCGAATGGGCCGCGGTGCAGACCGCCTGGCTGTGGCGCGACGCCTCGCCGTCGATGGATTACCGCTCCGCCCGGTCGCTGCCGACAAAGCGCGAACGGGCCGA
>NZ_JANX01000620.1 GCF_000767795.1 Inquilinus limosus MP06
CGTGATGATGATGGCCCATATCTTCCGGCACGCGTGATGGCGCGCCGGACGCTGCCGGCTGCCGGCCATCGGGCCTTTTCTCTCGGGTTCAATTTCATTGTCATCCTCGGGCTTGACCCGAGGATCCAGGGGCTTTCAAGAGCCGCTCTCGGCGGCCCCTGGATTGCCGGGTCAAGTCCGGCAATGACAATTGAGATCAGGTCAGTGGCTCTGTCCACAATCGAGGAGCCTGACCAGACGGAAGTGGTCGGCCCCGGGCCCGATCGCGTGATCTAGGAAGCTTTTCCAGGAACGAACCGGGCCGTCACGGCTTCTATCCGGTGACGGGCCGGGAAGGGAGATCCGCATGTGCACCCGACATCACCGCCACTCGATCTTCTGCATCCTGCCGCCCTATCTGCTGCGCGAGATCCTCGCCAATGGCAGCAAGGCCCAGAAGGCGGCCGCCAGCCGGGCGCTGGGCATCGACACCACCTTCCGCACCATGCGCGTCCGCCTGGCGGTGGCGCAGTCGGTGACGGACCGGCGGCACCGCAAGCTGGCCCTGCCGGCGGCCCGGCAGCGCAGCATTTACACCGCCGGCAACAGCGAGACCCTGCCGGGCACGCTGGTGCGGGCCGAGGGGCAGGGGCCGTCCGGCGACGCCGCGGTGGACGAGGCCTATGACGCGCTGGGCCACACCTTCGACTTCTTCCTCGAGGCCTATCGCCGCAACTCGATCGATGATGACGGCCTGCCGCTCGACGCCACGGTCCATTACGGCGAGGACTACAACAACGCCTTCTGGAACGGGCAGCGCATGGTGTTCGGCGACGGCGACGGCCAACTGTTCAACCGCTTCACCGCCTCGCTCGACGTCATCGGCCACGAGCTGGGGCACGGCGTCACCGAGGACGAGGCCGGCCTGGTCTACATGCAGCAGCCCGGCGCGCTGAACGAATCCCTGTCCGATGTCTGGGGCTCGCTGGTCAAGCAATGGGTGCTGAAGCAGACCGCCGCGGAGGCGGACTGGATCATCGGCGCGGGGCTGTTCACCAGCAAGGTGCACGGCGTCGGCCTGCGCTCGATGAAGGCGCCGGGCACCGCCTATGACGACCCGGTGCTGGGGAAGGACCGCCAGCCCGGCCATATGAAGGACTATGTCGACACGATGCAGGACAATGGCGGCGTCCACATCAATTCCGGCATCCCGAACCGGGCCTTCTACCTGGCCGCCACGGCGATCGGCGGCAATGCCTGGGAGCGGGCGGGGCGGATCTGGTACGATACGCTGCGCGACGCCCGGGTGACCGAGACCACGAAATTCGCCGATTTCGCCGCGGTGACGGTGGATGTGGCGGGGCGGCTGCCCGGGTCGAAGAAAGCCGAGGTCAGGGCCGTGGCCGATGCCTGGAAGCAGGTCGGCATCCCGACCGGCTGAGGCGCGGGCGCTACGGCCCCGGGGCAGGAGCGGGCGATGCGGATCACCTTCGCGATGTCGAGCACGGGGCTGTTCTATTCGCCGGGCCTGGCGGAGCCGGCGGTGCTCGACCTGGCGGCGCTGCCGCAGGCCGAGGCGGCGCGGATCGAGGCGCTGGTGCGCGACGCCCATGTCCTCGACCGGCCGGAGGCGGCGCTGGAGAGCCTGGCGCGGCCGACGCCCGACGCCCGCAGCTTCACCGTGACGGTGGAGCAGGACGGACGCATCCGTACGCTGGAACTGGCCGAGCCGATCGCCGACCCCACGCTGCGCGACCTGGTCCGATGCCTGCAGGACCAGGTCCGGGCACTGCGGGCGAAGCCCCGATCCTGATCCGCGCTTCCCTCCGCAAGAGCTGGTCGACGCGAAACGCCCGCATGCCGGCCCGCGGATAGTATGCGCCCCGAATTACGTCACAATTCAGCGTTAATATTACTTTCCAGAGTCAAAAGATTACATGATTTATTTCCCAAGAAAGGGCAAGGCTATGGCTGTCATTCCTGGAACCGCCGGCGACGACAACCTCTCCGGCACGACATCCAGCGACCAGATCACCGGCGCCGGAGGGGACGACACGATCTACGACGGCGACTACAGCGTCAGCTCGGCGGATACCATCGACGGCGGAACCGGCGACGACTACATCACCACCTATGCCGGCGCCGACTCCATCAATGGCGGCGCCGGACAGGACGTCCTCCAATTCCAATATACGAACAGCTCGACGGCGTTCACCGTCACGACCAACACGACGCCGGGGGCAACCACGACCACTTCCACCGGCGTGCAATTCACCAATATCGAGCGGCTGTACTTCTCTCTCGGCTCCGCCGACGACGTCGTGACCGCGGGGGACGGCGATGATTATTTCTCCGGCAATGGCGGGAACGACACGTTCAACGGCGGCAGCGGTCGCGACAACGGATATGGCGGCCTGGGCAACGACGTGTTCCATGGCGGCAGCGGCAGCGACTATCTGAACGGTGACGACGGGAACGATACGCTCTACGGCGATAGCGGCGGCGACTCTCTCTACGGCGGCGCCGGCGCCGACTCCATCTTCGGCGGCGACGGCTATGACTATATCGAGGGCGGAGCCGGCGCCGATGTGCTCAATGGCGGCGCCTACACCGATAGCCTGGCCTATTATTCCTCCGGCGCCGGGGTGACGGTGAATCTGGCATCGGGGACCGCGAGCGGCGGCGACGCGCAGGGCGACACAGTATCGAATTTCGAGAATGTCTATGGCAGCCAGCACGACGATACGCTGACCGGAAGTGCCGCCGGCAACGGCCTCAGCGGCTACGACGGCAACGACGTGCTCTCGGGGGGCGGAGACTACGATTCCCTCTATGGCGGTAACGGCAACGACACCCTGTCCGGGGACGACGCCAACGACTACCTCTCCGGCGAGGACGGCAATGATGTGCTGCGCGGCGGCGCCGGCGGGGACAGCCTCTACGGCGGCAACGGCAGCGACACCGCCAGCTACTTCACCAGCTCGGTCGCGGTTGTCATCAGCCTGGCGGCCGGCACGGCCAGCGGCGGCGATGCCGCGGGCGACACCCTGAACGGGATCGAGAACCTGTCCGGCAGCCAGGGCAATGACAGCCTGGTCGGGGACACCAACGCCAATGTGCTGCAGGGCTGGAACGGCAATGACGTGCTCACAGGTGCCGGCGGCAAGGACACGCTGACCGGAGGGGCCGGGGCCGACCGCTTCGTCTACGGCTATGCGACGCAGAGCCCGGTCGGGGCCGGGGCCGATGCGATCACCGATTTCAGCCACGCCCAAGGCGACCGCATCGACCTGTCCGGAATCGACGCCAACACGAGCATTGCCGGCAACCAGGCCTTTGCCTTCATCGGCACCGCGGCCTACCACCATGTCGCCGGCGAGCTGCGCTACGCCGTGACCGGCGGCGTCACCATCGTCGCCGGCGACGTCAACGGCGATGGTACCTCCGATTTCCACGTCCGGCTGACGGGCAGCATCGCCCTGGTCGCATCCGACTTCGTGCTGTGACCGCGGCCCGGCCGGCGATCCCGCGGACCGCCGGCCGGACCGGGAGGTCAGCCCGCCTGCGG
>NZ_JANX01000621.1 GCF_000767795.1 Inquilinus limosus MP06
ATCACGTCGGTTCATCGCAGGCTTCCTCGGTTGGGCGCCGGCCGCGCCGGCGGATGGCGTGAAAGCAGGTGGGGCGCAGTCTCTCCTTGACCAGGGGGCGTCGCCCAGAGGGATCGGCGGCACGCGACCGAAGGACGCGACCGATCCCGGCCTCCGCTCAGCCCCTGCCGAAGGCTGCGCTCAGAATATCGATCAGCAGCCGGCCGCAGCGACGATCCCGGTCACGGTCGGGGTCATAGATCGTCACCTGCATTCCGATCACACGCGGATCGGCGCACCAGATGCGCAGCGCCTCGACCGCTTCCGCGGCGGAAACGCCGCCGGGCTCCGGCGTGTCGACCGCGGACATGACCTCGCTGTCCAGCACGTCGACATCGAAGTGAACGAACACGCCCTCGACCTCCGGCCCCGCGACCATGTCAAGGACGGCGCGCGCCGCGTCGGCGATGCCGCGGCGGCGGATCTCGGCCAGATCGATCCGCTGCACGCGGGTCTCGAAGATGGCTTTCGACGTGTAGGTCGCCGGATCCTGCAGGTCGCGATAGCCGAAGGCGACGGCGTCGGCCTCGCGCACCAGCGGCGTGTGCTCCCCGAAATCGGTCAGAAGGCTCGGCCCGTGGCCGGTAACGAAGGCCAGGTCCATGCCCGCGGCCCCCTTCGAGGGCGAGGTCGCCGGGAGCTTGAAATCCGTATGGCCGTCAAAGAAGACGAGGCCGTAGCGGCCGTGGCGGCGCAGTGCGAGCGCGGGGCCGAGCAGCACGCTGCAGTCGCCGCCGATGATCAGGGGGAAGGTCCCGGGCGTCAGCGCCTCGCCGACGGCATCGGCGAGCGCTTCGGAATACCGGCGGAGCGCCGCCGCGTTGCGTACGCCGGTCGCCGGATCGACTTCGGGGCGATAGGGCGGGGCGGGAACGGTGCGCGACCATTCCGCGCCCAGCCGGTCGCCGAGCCCGAGCGACCGCAGCACCTCGGGCGCATGCCGCGCGCCCGGCTCGGTCTCGCCGGGCGTGCGGCATGAGCCCGAGATTAGAGGGGCGCCCCGACTCAGGACGATCCGTCGCGCCTGATCCACGGTCTGGCCGGCGGGCGTCGTCGTGCTGGCGGGCGATGAAGCCATCGCAGCTCTCCACGTCGTGATCATCGGCCTGACTTGGCAACCCGACCGCGGCGGATCTTGTTCCGCCGGTCAGCGGGCAGGCGCGGCGGTCCGAACGGGCGTTCAGCCGCCGCGCCGCGGCAGGCCGGACCGGCCCTTGGCGATGACGTCCGGCCCCAGCTTGCGGCGCATGGCGTCGACCGCCTCCTCGACCGCGCGGCGCTTGGCGGGCGCGGGATCCAGCAGGTCCGGCGGGTCGGCCAGGCGGCCCTCGACCAGGTCGGTGCAGCCGACGCCGATCAGCCGGAAGGCCTCGCCATTCGCCGCCTGCTCGACCAGCGGCGCGGCGACGCGCCAGATCGTCTCCGCCAACTGGGTCGGGTCGGCCAGGCGGTGGCTGCGGGTCAGCTGGCGGAAGCTCGCCGTCTTCAGCTTCAGCACCACGGTGCCGCCGGCCAGGTCCTGCTTCTTCAGCCGGGCGGCCACGGTCTCGCACAGCGGCCACAATTCGCGCTGCAGCGCCTGCGGGTTCTGGATGTCGACGGTGAAGGTGGTCTCGGCCGAGATGCTCTTGGTCTCGCCGTCCGGGTCGACCGGTCGATGGTCCTCGCCGCGGGCATAGCGGTACAGGCGCCGGCCGAACACGCCGAAGCGGCGGACCAGCGCGCTCTCGTCCAGCCGCCGCAGGTCGCCCACGGTGCGGATGCCGTCGCTGAACAGCTTCTCGCGCATCACCTTGCCGACGCCGGGGATGATGCCGGCCGGCTTGTCGGCCAGGAAGGCCATGGCATCGCCCCGGCCGATCACGGCGAAACCGCGCGGCTTGTCCAGGTCCGACGCGATCTTGGCCAGCATCTTGTTCGGCGCCAAGCCGATGGACAGGGTGACGCCGATCTCGCGCTCGACCTGGCGGGCGATGGCGGCGCAGGTCTCGGCCGGGCTGCGGCCGTGCAGCGCCTGGGTGCCGGACAGGTCGAGGAAGGCCTCGTCCAGCGACAGCGGCTCGACCTTCGGCGTCGCCGCCAGGAACAAGGCGCGGATCTGCCGGCTGACCCCGGCGTATTTCTGCATGTCCGGGCGCAGCACCACGGCATCGGGGCAGGCCTCCAGCGCCTTGAACATCGGCATGGCCGAGCGCACGCCGTAGAGGCGGGCGACATAGCAGGCGGCGGAGACCACACCGCGCACCCCGCCGCCGACGATCACCGGCCGGTCCTGCAGCTCCGGCCGGTCACGCTTCTCCACCGTGGCGTAGAAGGCGTCGCAGTCGAGATGGGCGATGCTCAGAGCGTGCAACTCGGCATGGCGGACCAGGCGCGGCGACCCGCAGCGGGCGCAGCGCCGCGCCCCCGGCGGCGGATGCGCGCCGCAGTCCCGGCACAGGCCGGGCAGCAGGCTGGCCCGGTCCGGCTTCGGGGTCATCGGGGGCCAGGCTCCTGCCGCGATGCCGGGTAGGGATCGGACATGGCGCCACTGTACCTGTTTTGTACCGGATGCGCACGGGAACTCAGATCACGGCTTTACAAGGGGCAATGCGGGATTGATCTTGGCTGGCCGGGCCATGGCGCCGGGCATCGGGAACCTGCGCATGTCGAAGACCGTGATGATCGTCGAGGACAACGAGCTCAACCGGAAGCTGTTCGTCGACGTGCTCGAGGCCAACGGCTACGCCACGATCGGCACCGACAGCGCGTCGGAGGTGATGGCGCTGGCGCGGGTGCACCGGCCCGACCTGATCCTGCTCGACATCCAGCTGCCCGAGATCTCGGGGCTGGAGGTGACGAAATGGCTGAAGGCCGACCGGGAGCTGGCGGCGATCCCGGTGATCGCGGTGACGGCGCTGGCGATGAAGGGCGACGAGGCGATGGTGCGGGCCGGCGGCTGCGACGACTACATCTCGAAGCCGATCAGCGTCGCCGGGTTCATCGCCACGGTGCGCCGGCACTTGGATTGAGGGCGCGCGGCCTGGCAAGACCGTCATTGCGAGGAGGCGAAGCCGACGAAGCATCCAGGGGCATGCCAAACAGCCCTGGATTGCTTCGCTGCGCTTGCAATGACGCCTCCTCAAGGGGCAATAGCATGCCAAGTCGCAGCCATGCAAAAAGCCCCGCCGCCGGCGGGGCTCCGTCAGGAACGCAGAGAAGCAGCGCCCGGTCGGTCGACCGGACGGCGCTGCTTACTTGATCTTGCCTTCCTTGAACTCGACGTGCTTGCGCACGACCGGGTCGTACTTCTTCAGCGTCAGCTTCTCGGTCTTGGTCTTCGGGTTCTTCTTGGTGACGTAGAAGAAACCGGTGTCCGCAGTGCTGTTCAGGCGGATCTTGATCGTGCTCGGCTTGGCCATGATGCTGGTCCCAATATGACTCTGCTCGGCGCCGCATCACGGGCCGGGAAGCGCGCACCATAGCGTCCGCCGCCGCCGAGTCAAGCACGGCGTG
>NZ_JANX01000622.1 GCF_000767795.1 Inquilinus limosus MP06
AGGGGAGGGGGAGAGTGAAGAGCAAGGCCGGTCCCGATGGACACCAACCGCCGCCCTACTTCACGAACCCCTTCGCCTTCAGGTACTCGGACGCGACCGCCTGCGGGTCCTCGCCGTCGACGGCGATCTTGCCGTTCAGCTCCTGCAGGGTCTTGAGGTCGAGCGAGGCGAAGACCGGGTCCAGCGCCTCCTTGATCTTCGGGTACTTGGCCAGGGTGTCGGCGCGCACCGTCGCCGCCGGCTCATAGACGATCTGGGCGCCCTTGCTGTCGTCCAGCACCACGAGGCCGACCGAGGAGATGGCGCCGTCGGTGCCGTAGACCATGGCGGTGTTGACGCCGGAGGTCTGCTCCGCCGCCGCGCGGATGGTGGCGGCGGTGTCGCCGCCGGCCAGGGTGACGATCTGGTCCTGGTTCAGCTTGAAGCCGTAGACCGACTGGAAGGAGGGCAGGGCCGCCGGGCTCTCGACGAACTCGGCCGAGGCCGCCAGCTTGACGTCGCCGCCGTCCTTCACCCATTTGGCGAAGTCCTCCAGCGTCTTCAGCTTGTTGCTGTCCGCCACCTCCTGTCGCACCGCCAGCGCCCAGGTGTTGTTGGCCGGGGCGGGGGCCAGCCAGGTGATCTTGTTCTTCTCCGCGTCGAGCTGCTTGACCTTGTCATAGCCCGCCTGCGCGTTCTTCCAGGCCGGGTCGGTGTCGATGTTGAAGAAGAAGGCGCCGTTGCCGGTGTATTCCGGATAGATGTCGATCTCGCCGGCCAGCAGCGCGCTGCGCACGATCTTGGTGGTGCCCAGCTGCAGCTTGTTCTCGGTCGGGATGCCGTTGGCGTTCAGCACCTGCAGGATGATGCTGCCCAGCAGGCTGCCCTCGGTGTCGACCTTCGAGCCGACGCGGACCGCATCGGCGGCCATGGCGGCGGTGGCGGCCAAGAGGCCGGCGCCCAGCGCGGCGGCGGCCAGGAGGCGTTGGAACGGGGAGCGGGTCATCGGTGGCTGCCTTCTCAGTTCGGGCCGGACGGAACGGAGGGTTCCCATCTCCGAATACCTTCGCCGGCTCGCTTGTTCCGGTTGCAGGCAGGCAGCTTAATTGACGTTCGACAAACGTCAATTCGATAAGAAAAATCTTAAGGAATTTGTAGAAAATGGAGGGTTCAGCACTCTCCCCAAACCTGCCATGCCCGGGCTGACCCACGGGTGTCCAGTTCAGACAGAATCGCAACCGAAGCGTGCGGATCTTGAGATTCCATTCCATTTATTGTCATCCTCGGCTTGACCCGAGGATCCAGGGGCTTTCAAGAACCGCTTCCGGTGGCCCCTGGATTGCCGGGTCAAGCCCGGCAATGACAATAAAAGTTGGGATCAGGCACTCTATCCACGACTCCAAAAACCTGACCGGACAGCCGTGGGCTTGACCCGGGCATCCAGAGAGCGTCGGCATCTTCTGGATTGCCGGGTCAAGCCCGGCAATGACAGAGAGGGAAGAGCCTTAGCTGAGGCCCAGCGTGCCGCGCAGCTGCGACAGGTCCTCGGCCAGGGCGGTGATCGGGCCCTTCATGGCGTTGCGGTCGGCGTCGGTCACCTTGTCGTAGGTCTCGAAGCCGCCATCCTTGGTCTTGTACTTGGCCAGGATGGCGTCGACCGTCTTGAAGTTGGCGTCGACCTTGTCCAGCAGGGCCTTGTCGCTCTTCTCCAGGATCGGGCGCAACAGGTCGACGATCTTCTTGGCGCCGTCGACATTGGCCTGGAAGTCCCACAGGTCGGTGTGGCTGTAGCGGTCCTCCTCGCCGGAGATCTTGGTGGCCGCGACCTCCTCGATCAGCGCCGCGGCGCCGCCCACCACCTTGTCCGGCGGGGTGGTCAGGTCCTTGATACGGCCCTGCAGGTCGATCACGTCGGCCAGTAGCTTGTCGGCGAAAGGCGCCAGGCCGTCGGTCGACTTCTTCTCGAACAGCCCGTACTCGATGCGGTGGAAGCCGGTGAACTCCGGGTCCGCCTCGTTCTTGGCGTGGTCGTCGGCGCGCGAATCGATGCTGCTGTCCAGGTCGCTGAACAGCTCGGCGATCGGCTCGATCCGCTCGTAATAGACGCGGCTCGGGGCGTAGAGCGCCTGCGCCTTCTTCAGGTCGCCGGCCTTCACCGCCGCGGTGAACTGGCGGGTGTGCTCGACGAACTGGTCGACCTCTCCGATAACCCAGGTCTTGTACTTGGCGATCGGCTCGACCAGCTCGAGCGGCGAGGGCGGGGCGGCCATGGCGCCGGACGCGATCAGCAGCGCGGCCGCGCTCAGGCTGAGAGTCAGAATGCGTTTCATAATCAATCCCCTCCTAGGGTAGGACCGGACGACGACGGGTCACCCGGTGATCAGGGCCCCTCCGGCCCTCAGGTCGATACGGATTGCAGCAGCCCCTGGCCCAGATAGCCGTCCTTGTCCGGCACCCCGGGCAGGGCGAAGAAATAGCCGCCGCCGGTCGGCTTGATGTATTCCTCCAGCGGTTCGCCGTTCAGCCGCTCCTGCACCGCGATGAACCCCGCGTTCAGGCTGGATTGGAAGCAGATGAACAAGAGGCCCATGTCGAGCTGGCCCGACTTGGTGACCCCGCGCGAATAGTTGAACGGCCGGCGAAGGATCAGGCTGTTCGCGGTCTGGTGCGTGCGCGGATTGGCCAGGCGGATATGGGCGTCCAGCGGCATGGTCTTGCCTTCCGGGTCGCCGGAGTAATCCGGCACGTCGAACTCGGCCTTCAGCCCCAGCGCGGCGCCGGATGCCTTCTCGCGGCCGATGATCGTCTCCTGCTCCTGCAGCGGCGTGCGGTCCCAGCGCTCGACGAAGTTGCGGATGATGCGCACCACCTGGTAGCTGCCGCCGGCGGTCCAGGCCGGCTCCTCGCTGCCCGGTTTGATCCAGACGATCCGGTCCATCGCCTCGGCATCCGCCGGGTTCGGGTTGGCGGTGCCATCCTTGAAGCCCAGCAGGTTGCGCGCCGTCTCCTTGCGGCCGGTGGCGGTGGTCGCGGCGGGCAGGAAGCCGTCCAGCTTCCAGCGCAGGCTCAGCAGGTCCGGCGTCGCCTTCAGCACTGCGCGCAGGGCATGGATATTGGCCTCCGGCGTGTTGGACGAGAACTGCAGCAGCAGGTCGCCATGGCAGTATTCCGGGTCCAGCGCGTCGTTCGGGAAGCTGGTCATCGCCACCAGCTCGCGCGGCTTCACCGCGGCCAGGCCGAAGCGTTCGTCGAACAGCGAGGCGCCGACGGCTGCGGTGACGGTCAGGTTGTCGGGCACGATCACCGGGCCCAGCACCCCGGAATCGGCCGGCGGGAATTTCGGGTCCAGCTCCGGCGGGGTGCCGCCGCCCATCAGGAAGGCGATGCGCTCGGTCAGGGTGCGGAACAGCCGCTCCAGATCCGGCTTCGAGGTCGCCAGCACGTCGAAGGACGCGACGAGGCCCGCGGCGGGGGAGGGGGTGACGATGCCGGCCTGGTGCTCGCCGTAGAAGGGCTGCACCTGCTGGGCGATCTCGGCGTCGCGGCCGGGCGGCT
>NZ_JANX01000623.1 GCF_000767795.1 Inquilinus limosus MP06
CCCTGGCCCCCTCCCGCGAGGGAGGGGGGATTCTTCGGGCGCAGCCTTCGTGCCCCCGCCCCGTCGCCCGCATGCTATCGTCGGGCCCGTCCCCGACCGCAGGAGCCGTGCCGTGACCGACCTCGCCGCCTTCTACCGCGCCTATATCGACTGCCTGAACCGGCGCGACTGGGACCGGCTGGGCGATTTCGTCGACCCGGCGGCGCGCCACAACGGCCGGGAGTTCGGCCTGGCCGGCTATCGCGCCATGCTGGAGCAGGACGTCCGCGAGATCCCGGACCTGCGCTTCAACATCGGGCTGCTCGCCTGCGACCCGCCGCTGGTCGCCGCCCGGCTGGACTTCACCTGCTCGCCGCGCGGCCGGTTCCTCGGGCTCGACGTCGACGGCCGCACGGTCTCGTTCAGCGAGAATGTCTTCTACGAGGTCCGCGGCGGCCGGATCGTCCAGGTCTGGTCGGTGATCGACCGGGCGGCGATCGAGGCCCAATTGTGACGTCCGGGAGAGGCCGGAGCCACGCGCCGTTCCCCTCTCCTCGGGGAAAGGGAGGGACCCGGCGCGCAGCGACGGGAGGGTGAGGGGGGAGCCGGCCTATGCCACCGCGCGGGCCTCCGGGCGGCGGGCGTACAGGCGGGCGACGGCCCGGGCCCACGGATCCGCCGGACCGGGCGGCTGCGGCGGGACGAAGAAGGGGTAGCTGCGGAAGGCCAGGCGCGGGTCGGTTGTTGCCGGGGCCTCCTCGTGGCACATGACCCAGCTGGTCAGCTCGACCGCGCCGTGCCGCCGCAGCAGGTCGCCGCGCAGCAGCAGCACCCAGCGGCCGGCCTCGTCGAAATAGCCGTGATCGATGGCGTCGATCGCGGCCCCGCCGGCCCCGCGCGGCGCCGCGGTCGAGGAATGCTTGAAGGCCGGTGGCCGCTCCGGGTCGAAGCCGGCCAGCGCGAAATTGGTGCGGATGGCGACGGCGCCGTCGGTTCCGGCCGCGCCGGCGGGCAGGGTGCCGCGCACCAGCACCAGCGCGTTGAACGGCGCCGGGCCCTGGACCGCGACCCGCACCACCGGCTGCAGCTCGGCCTCCAGGACGGGGTCGTCGAAGCCGGCCGGCATGGCGGCCGGGCCGCGGAGGATCGGATCCCTGGGGTCGAGCATCTGCATGATGGCGTCTCGCGAACCGGTGAAGCCCTTCCGATCCCGAAGCGAACCACGCGCCGCCGGCCGGCGTCGTCCTACGTTCGTAGGATGCCGGGCGAAAAATCCGGGGTCAGGGGGCTTGGCCGCGGTCGCGCCCCAGCAGCACGGCGACGGCCTGGGCCCGGTTGGCGGCGCCCAGCTTCTCGTACAGGTTGCGCAGGTGGAACTTGACCGTGTTGGGCGACAGGCCGAAGCGGCGGGCCAGCCCCTCATTGCTCAGCCCCTCGGCCAGGCGCTCCAGCAGCTCGCGCTCGCGGGCGGTCAGGCAGGCCAGCGGGTCGGCCGCCACCGCCCGGCCGAGATCGAGGAAGGGGAACATCATCCGGCCGCGCGCCACCTCGGCCACCACGTCCAAGAGGCGCTCCGGCGGCTCGGACTTGGACAGGAAGCCGGCGGCGCCCAGCTGCATCGCCAGCCGCGCCACCGCCAGGTCCGCGCCGGTGTAGACCACGATGCGGGGCGCCGGGGTCCGGTCCTTCAGGCCCTCCAGCACGGCGCGGCCGTCGCCATTGGCCATCACCCAGCCGATGATGCCGACATCGAACGCGAACCGCGCCACGGCGTCGAGGAAGCGCTCGCCGTCGCTGGCCGAGACCACCAGCTCGAACCGCCGGTCCTCGCCGAACAGCGACTGCAGCCCGCGCAGCACCAGCGGGTTCTTGTCGGCGAAGCCGATGCGGATCGGGTTCGCCTCGGCGCCGCCCAGGGCGGGGGTCAGGTCGGTCAGGGGCAGGGGGCTGGTCATCCGGGGCCGCGGCAAGGGATCCTGCCGGATGCTATCGCGACCGGGCCGCCGCTGTCCGTTCTCCTTGCGGCCAAGGCGATGGGGCAAAGCGGCGCGCCGGCCGGGTTCGGATCGGTGATGAAAAAATCTTTACAGGGCCCGGGTCGGATGACAGAAGAATTTTCATCCCGCCGCCCCGCGGCTTTCCGATTCTGGCTTCCCGCCACATGGACCAGGACCCGCCGCAGACCCTGACGAACCGCTTGGCGCAGAGCCTCGACGCGCTCTCCCCGGCGCATCGCCGGCTGGCGGACTTCGTCCTGCAGCACCCGTTCCGCGCCGCCACCATGGGGATCGAGGAGCTGGCCGGCGCGGCGCAGGTCTCGGTCGCCACCGCCAACCGCTTCGCCCACCGCCTCGGCTTCGGCGGCTTCCCCGAATTCCGCGCCGAGCTGCTGCAGCAGTTCCAGCGCGCCCTGGCGCCGGTGGAGAAGCTGCGCAGCGCGCAGCAGGGCGGCGATTCCGCCCGCGACCTGCTGCACCGCTCGCTCGACGCCGCCGCCGCCAATCTCGGCCAGGCCACGGCGCTGCTGACCGACGAGGCCTGCGCCGACGCGGTCGACCTCGTCCTGGCCGCGCGCCGGGTGGTGCCGCTCGGCCTCGGCATCAGCGCCGTCACCGCCCGCTTCCTGGCCGAGCTGCTGCAGCCCTACTGCCCGGCGGTCGAGCTGATGGACGGCGGCGGCGGCACCGAGCGCATGGTCCGCCAGCTGCTGCGCCTCGGCCCCGGCGACCTGCTGGTGCCGATCTCCGTGCCGCGCTATTCCCGCACCACCATCGACCTGCTGCGCCAGGCCAAGGCCCGCGGCCTGCGCGCCCTGGCCCTGACCGACGGCCCCGCCTCGCCGCTGGCGGCGGAGAGCGACGCCGCCCTGTTCGGCCCGGCCGAGCACGGCGTGCTGCACGGCTCCTCGATCGCCATCATGGCTCTCGCCGAAGCCCTGGCCGGCGCCGTCGCCCGCCGCCGCGGCACCATCTCGGACCGCGGCCCGAGCTGACCGTAGCAGATCCACTGCCCTTCCTCCTCGGTCGACGACGCCCCCGCGCGCCGTCCCCGCCCTCCAGCCCCCAAACCTTCTGAAGCGGAACGCCGACGATGACCCTCGCCTATTGGAACGGGACCTGGCAGCCGCTCGCCGAGGTCGCCGTCTCGCCGCTCGACCGCGGCTTCCTCTTCGCCGACGGCGTCTACGAGGTGGTGGCGGTCTATGACGGCCGGATCTTCGAGCTCGACGCCCATCTCGACCGGCTGGCCCGCAGCCTCGCCGCCGTCCGGATCGACCCCGGCCTCGACCGCGCCGGCCTGGCCGCGGTGTTCGAGCGGCTGGCCGCCGACGCGCCGCGCCCGGCCGCGACCATCTACATCCAGGTCACCCGCGGCGCCCCGGCCCAGCGCAGCCACGCCTTCCCGGCCGGGGCCCAGGCCAGCATCCTGGCCTTCGCCGGCGCGCTGAAGCGCCTGGGCCGGGCGCAGCAGGAGGAGGGCTTCGCCCTGGTCTCCGCGCCCGACATCCGCTGGCTGCGCTGCGACATCAAGTCGATCGCCCTCTTC
>NZ_JANX01000624.1 GCF_000767795.1 Inquilinus limosus MP06
CGACCACGGCCCGCGGCGAATCGAGCGCCGTGGTCGCGGCGATCCGCGGTGCCGGCGCGGTCGGCGAGGTCGCGCTCGACCGCCCCGGTCTGGAGCCAGCCGGCGAGCAGCCAGAGGACGAGAAGCGGAACCAGCCCGAGCCACCATCGTTTCGGCTGACCCATGTTGCTCTCCCATGTCGCGACCGGAACGGGGGTCCAAACGGGAAGACTCGGCCTGGCCGCGATGACGCCGGTTCGGAAAATCAGGCCGGGCTGCGGCCGGGAAATCGGCTGCCGGCACTTGCCGACCAGAAGTGAACTTGACCAAGAACAGTCACGACCCGAGTCGCGACGACATCAACTGCCCAATGAAACCGCTCTCGATACTTGTCTCTCCATAAGATGGTATGCTTCGAGGCACGGCCGATCAAGGCACAGCGCAGCGGCGGCTCGGCTGCAACGGCCCTTGCCGTGACCATGGCTGCGGGTCTAGTCAACGATGCGGCAAACCCCTCTGGAGAGGTCCTCATGAGCGTCGAGATCGGCCAGTCCGCCCCCGACTTCACCCTGCCCAAGGCCGGCGGCGGCACTGTCACGCTCTCCGCCCTGCGAGGCAGGAAGGTGATCGTCTACTTCTATCCCAAGGCCGACACCTCTGGCTGCACCAAGGAGGCCTGCGGCTTCAACGACGCGCTGCCGGAGTTCGAGGGTGTGGATGCCGAGATCATCGGCATCTCCAAGGACCCGGTGCCGGCGCTGAACAAGTTCGCGGCGAAATACGGCCTGACCTTCACCCTGGCCTCGGCCAAGGACGACGACACGGTGGAGCGCTACGGCGCCTGGGTCGAGAAGTCGATGTACGGCCGGAAATACATGGGCATCGACCGGTCGACCGTGCTGGTCGACGAGCAGGGCATCGTCCGCGGCCTGTGGCGCGGCGTGCGGGTGCCCGGCCATGTCGAGGCGGTTCTGGCCGCGGCGAAAAGGTAGCCGCGGCGCCGACGGCCGTTATTGAGGCGGATGTTCCACAAGGTCGAGCCGCCGCTCGATCCGGTCGAGCCGGGCCTTGATCTTGTCGACGACGTGCCGGTCCTCGACGGTCTCGGCATAGTTCGATGCCTGATCGCGGGCGAGCCGGGCCAAGCCGATCTCGATCTGCGCGAGCCGTGACAGGATCTCCTGATCACGTTCCCGCGATGCAGCCTGTTCGGCCTGGATCCGCTTCAGGTGCTCCAGCACCAAGTCTGTAGTTTCGTCGGTCATATGCGGCAGGAACCTGTCGGTTGCTGTCGGTCAGCCTACACCAGAAATGTGGTCGTTCCGTAATTTGTGGAAGAGGTGGATGTGACGCCTCCCCTCGACGGGACAGCTAAGCAGCCTCTTTCACCAGGAAATCGATAACCGCGCGGACGGCGGGAAGTTGCCCGCGCCGGTGCGGTGTCAGCAGCGTCGTCCACACCGTGCCGGCCGCCCATTCCGGCAGCACCGGCATTAGCGTGCCGGCGGCCCGAGCCTCCGCCGTCATCGTCTCCGGCAGGCAGGCAACGCCGATCCCGGCGACGGCGGCCTGCCGCAGCACCACCGATTCATCGGCGACGAAGCTCGACACTGGCGCGACCTGCTCCTCGGGGCCGTCGCGGTGGCGCAGCCGCCAGACCGTGACGGACGGCCCGGTCAGCAGGCCGTCATGCTCCGCGAGATCCGCGGGTTCTGCCGGCGTTCCCCGGCGCGCCAGATAGTCCGGCGCCGCCACCAGAGCGATCCGCTCGACCCCCATCCGCCGCTGCAGCAGCTCCGAATCCGGCAGCGGCGCGAAATGGCTGCGCACGGCGATGTCGAAGCCCTCCTGCACCAGGTCGACGAAGCGGTCGGTGACATGCAGCTGCAGCCGGATCTTCGGATAGGCCCGGGCCAAGGCCGGCAGCAGGCCGGCGAGGCGGAACTGCGCGGTCGGCACCGACGCCGTGATCCGCACTGTGCCGCTGGGCTCGGCCAGCCGGCGCCGGACCACGCCCTCCGCTGCCTCCGCCTCGATCATCGCGGCTTGGGCATGGTCGTAGAAGTCTCGGCCGAGCTCGGTCAGCACGAAGCTGCGCGAGGTACGGTGGATCAGCCGCGCGCCCAGCGCCGCCTCCAGTTCCGCCACCCGCTTGCTGATGGTCGATTTCGGCAGGCCCAGTCGCCGCGCGGCCGCGGCGAAGCCGCCGGCGTCCACGGCCCGGACGAAGAGGATGAGGTCATTGAGGTTGAGCATGCCCATCGTCCATGCCTGTGGACCTTGGATCCACGGATGCATGACTACAGGCCCGAAGTCCACAGGGGCATCTTTCCGTGGCAACCGCAACACGGGACCCATCATGGACCAGATCCTCTTCTACGGCGTGCCCTCGGGCTGCTCCTTCGGCTCGATCGTGGCGCTGGAGTGGCTCGGCCTGCCCTACCGGCTGAGCCGCATCGAGATGCCGGAGGTGGTGCAGGGGGAGGCCTATCGTCGCCTGAACCCGGTCGGCGAGACGCCGACGCTGCTGACGGCGGATGGCCGGACGATCAGCGAGAGCCTGGCGATCCTGAACCATCTCGGCGCGCAGGGTGTCGACACTGGCTTGGCCTTCCGCCAGGGCACGCCGGGCTTCGACCGGCTGAACCAGGCGCTGGGCTTCTTGAACACCAGCTTCTTCAACGCCTTCAGCCCGCTCTGGTACACGCTGGAGCACGGCGTGGCGGGGCCGGAGCGCGATGCGCTGCGGGCCTATGGCGCGGCCAAGGTGGCCAAGGCGCATGCCGATCTGGAGGTAATGCTGGGCGACCGGGACTGGCTGCTGGGCGAGCGGTCGCTTGCTGACGCCTACTTCATCGGCATCGCCCGCTGGACCAAGTACCACGACGTGGTCGATCGGCGGGACTATCCCGGCCTGCAGCGCCTGTTCGAGCGGCTGGAGGCCGATCCGGCGGTGCGGTTCGCCCATGCCGTCGAGCGCGGCGAGCCGGCCCGCAGCACCGGCGGCTTCCGCGGCGAGATCAGCCTGGAGGAGGCTCTGGGCCTTGTGAGGCAGGCGATCTGAGGGCCGCCCGCGACATTCCGCTCAGAACGAATAGGCGTCCATCGCCAGCGCGCCCATGGTGACACTGGCGTGGAGCCGGCGGCCCGGCAGGTCGCCGGCGCCGAGCGCGACGAAGAACGGCAGGAAGTGCTCGTCGGCCGGGTGGTTCTTCACCGCCTCGGGCGCCAGGCGGCGGTAGTTCAGCAGGTCGTCGACCCGGCCCTCGGCCACCGCTGCCGCCACCCAGTCGATGAAGGCCTGCGCCCAGCCGGAGACCGGGGCGTCCGGCCCCCCGCGCCAGTCCAGCGCCCGCAGATTGTGGGTCAGCGAGCCGGAGGCCAGGACCATCACCCCCTCCTCCCGCAGGCCGCGCAGGGCCCGGCCCACCGCGTAGTGGTGCGCCGGGTCGCGATGCGGCTGGATCGACAGGGTCGCGACCGGGATGTCCGCCGCCGGATACATCCGCCGCAGCGGCACCCAGGCGCCATGGTC
>NZ_JANX01000625.1 GCF_000767795.1 Inquilinus limosus MP06
ATGCCGGCTTCGGCGCTGCCGTGGCCGGAACCCTCGGGTTCGACCTGCCGGCGCGGCCCGGCATCGCCACGGGCGACGGCGTCGCGGCGCTGTGGCTCGGCCCCACCGAATGGCTGGTGGTCGGCGGCGTCGACCGCGAGGCCGATCTGGCATCCCGGCTGCAGGGCGCGCTGGCCGGCCGGCACGCCGCGGTCACCAACGTCACCGACAACTGGACGGTGATCGCCCTGGCCGGGCCGAAGGCGCTGGACGTGCTGGCCAAGGGCTGCCCGCTGGACCTGCATCCGCGCATCTTTCCGGCCGGGTCGGTGGCGCAGAGCATGGTCGGCCAGGCCGACGTCGTCCTGCACCGCACCGACGACGTGGACGGCGCGCCGCGGCTGCGGATCTATGTCCGCCGCTCCTTCGCCCAGTATCTCTGGGACTGGCTGGCGGACGGGGCGCTGGAATACGGGGTGGGCGAGGGCTGAGACCATTTGTAAATGCTACTGGCGTGGCCGCCTGACGGCGGTTTCTCCGCTTCCGGTGCTCACGCACCAGATGTGCGTTGCGCTCCGGTTCTCGAAACCACCGCCAGCCGACTCGCGCCAGCGCATTTCCAAACGGTCTCAGACTTTCCTGATGGCGGCATGGACAAGGCGCTGCGGCCGGGCGACTCTCCCGCCCTGAACGCCGCCGTGACTCACGGCGATCCGAAGGCCGGAGGAACGCCCATGCCCGAGATGAAGACCTATGAGGGCGGCTGCCATTGCGGCGCCGTGCGTTACCGGGCCGAGACCGACCTGGCGCAGGTGATGAGCTGCAACTGCTCGCACTGCCAGAAGCGCGGCCTGATGCTGACCTTCGTCACGCCCGACCGCTTCACCCTGCTCTCGGGCGGCGAGGGGCTGGCCGACTACCAGTTCAACCGGAAGGTGATCCACCACCTGTTCTGCCCGCGCTGCGGCATCGAATCCTTCGCCCGCGGCCGCAAGCCGGACGGCACCGAGATGGTCGCGATCAATGTCCGCTGCCTCGACGGCCTCGACCTCACCACCGTGGCCGCGATCCCGATCGACGGCCGCAGCCACTGATCCCGGGCGGACCCGCGACTTTCGGCGAAGGCTGGCATGCGGCAATCGCGCTGCATGGCTAATAATGAGCATCCTAATAAATTCGCCATGTCAGACGCCCTTTCCACCGCGCGGGACAATATCGGGTTCCGCCTGTACCTCGTCGCCCGGCTGTGGCGGCGCGAGATCGACGAGACGCTGGCCCGCTATGGGCTCAGCGACGCGACCTGGCAGCCGCTGCTCCACCTGTCCCGGATCGGCGAGGGGGTGCGGCAGCGCGACCTGGCCGATTTGCTCGGCATCGAAGGGCCGTCGCTGGTCCGCCTGCTCGATGCCCTCGAGACCCAGGGGCTGATCGAGCGGCGGGAGGATGAGGGCGACCGCCGGGCCAAGGCGGTGCACCTCACCGGGGACGGCCGGACGCTGGTCGAGGGCATCCGCGGTGTCGCGGCCGAGGTGCGCGAGCGCCTGCTCGCTGGCGTCTCCGACGAGGATGTGATGCTCTGTCTCGGCGTGCTGGACCGGATCGAGCGCAACATCGCCGCCGGCCGGCCCGCAGCCGAGGGTGGCCGCTAGGCTCGTCGGGGGAACGAATGGACTGGCCGACCTGGCGTGACGGCGTGTTCTCGCTGCGCACCTTCTGCGCCGCGATCCTTGCCGCCTGGATCTCCCTGCGCACCAACCTGTCCTCGCCCGGCACGGCGATGCTGACCGTCTACATCGTGTCGCAGCCGCTGACCGGCATGATGCTGTCGAAGAGCGTCTACCGCGTGCTCGGCACCGCCATCGGCGTGCTGGCCAGCGTCACCTTCATCGCCCTGTTCGCGCAGGAGCGCGAGCTGTTCGTGCTGGCCAGCGCGCTGTGGTTCGGCTGCTGCATCTACGTCTCGGTCATGCTGCGCGACGCGCCCGGCGCCTATGCGCCGCTGCTGGCGGGCTACACCGCCGCGATCATCGGCTTCCCGGCGATCACCGCGCCGGACACGGTGTTCGACATCGCCACCAACCGCTGCGTCGAGATCCTGCTGGCGATCTCCTGCGCCGGCGTGCTCAGCGCCATCATCCTGCCGCGCCCGGTCGGGCCGGTCCTGCTGGGCCGGATCGAGGCGCTGCTGGCGGCCACGGCCCAGTGGGCGGTCGGCATCCTGCGCACCGAGGGCACGGAGGAGGCGCCGCAGACCGACCGTGCCCGGCTGATCGGCGACGCGGTGGCGCTGGAGACGCTGCGCGCCCATGCCGTGTTCGACACGCGGGCCATCCGCCTGGCCAACGACGTGATCCGCCAATTGCAGGGGCGGCTGTTCACCTTCCTGGCCGTGCTGGTCTCGATGCAGGAGCGCGGGCGGCTGCTGCGCTTCCGCGACCCGGCGCGGTGGCAGGCGATCCGCCCGGCCTTCGAGGCGGTGGCGCGGATCATGGACCGGTCGCTAGGCCCGGACCAGCCGGATGACGACGACAGCGTCGGCGCCGCCCGGCGGCTGATCGACACCATGCAGCCGTCGCTGGAGGAGCTGCGGCAGAGCCAGACGGCGATGATCGTGCGCATCCTGCTGGACCGGCTGCAGGACCTGCTGACCCTGCGCGACGACTGCCGGCGGCTGCGCGACCATGTCGCCGCCGGCACCCGGCCGCGCACCATGCGGTCGGCGCCGTCGATCAGCCGGCATCGCGACCAGGCCGCCGCCATCATGGCCGGGATCACCGCCTTCACCGCGCTGGTGGTCGCCTGCGGCTTCTGGATCCTGACCGCCTGGCCCAACGGCGCCGCGGCGGCCACCATCCTGGTGGTGGTCTTCGGCTTCTTCTCCGGCGCGGACGAGCCGGCGCTGCCGGCCAAGGAATTCCTGCGCATGGCGGCGGTCGCCAGCGTCATCTACCTGATCTATTTCGCGCTGGTGCTGCCCCGGGTCGACGGCTTCCCGATGCTGGCCCTGGTGCTGGGCGCGGTGCTGGTGCCGGCCGGCACGCTGATGCCGGCGCCGCGGATCGGGCCGTCCGGGCTGCTGCTCTGCATCAACTTCCTGACCCTTCTGGGGCTGTCCGACCGCGCCTCGCTCGACTTCGCCGGGGCGGTCAACAACGCCCTCGCCACCCTGGCCGGCATCGCGCTCGCCGTGCTGCTGTTCCGGCTGATCCGGCCGCTCGGCGTGCGCTGGATGGCGCAGCGCTTCGTCACCGGCATCATGGCCGACCTGGCGCGCATGGCGTCGGGCAGCGGCCTGTCGCAGGCCGAGTTCGAGAGCCGGATGTTCGACCGCATCAACGGCCTGTTCTCGCGGCTCGACCATGCCTCGCCCGGCGACCGGCCGATCCTGCACGGCGCCCTGGCCAGCCTGCGCGTCGGCCACAACATCATGATCCTGCGCCGCCTGTCCGGCCGGCTGCCGCCGCCGGGGACGCGGGCGGTGGAGACGGCGCTGGCCGCGCTGGAGCGCCATTTCGGCCTGGCTTGGCG
>NZ_JANX01000626.1 GCF_000767795.1 Inquilinus limosus MP06
CGGCTGATGGCGGCGCAATGGCAGGGCGCGGTGCTGTGGTGGGGCTTCGAGCGCGGCCGCCCGCTGCGCGACGCCGTGGCCGCCGGGCTGGAGGAATTCTGCGAAGCGATCCGGGACCCGGCCGATCAGAACGCCGCCCGGTCACGGCTGCGCGGATCGTCGACCCGGCGCGAGGCGTAGATCTCGCCCAGCCTTGCGGTCCGGCGCCAGGGCCGCGCCTTCTCCAGCGCGATGGCGAAGGCCGGGTCGCCACGGTCGAGCGTGGCGAAGACCAGATCGGGCTCGCCGTCCCGGCCGGCTTCGGCCAGCACCATGCCGTTCGGCCCAACCAGGCTGCTCGGCAACGGCTGGCTGCATTGCGCCGGGATCGCCAGACTGATCCACAGACAGGTGGCTGCGGCATGGCCGCGCGCCAGGCCGCCGAAGACGGGATCGCGGGAATAGGTGGACACCAGCACCGCGTCGACGCCCAGCGCCTCGTACTCCGCAAACAGCTCGGGGAACACGATCTCGATGCAGATGGCGCAGCCGAAAGTGAAGCCGTCCACGGTGAAGGTCAGCGGCGCCTCGCCGGGCGAATACCAGCCGGTGATCTCGGTGTTGGAGCAGCGCCGCTTGTCGTAGCGCCCGGCCAGGACGCCGGCGTCGGAGATCAGGTAGAGGCTGTTGTGCGGCCGGTGCGGCGCGGTCAGCGGATGGGCGCTGCCGAGCACCACCCACAGGCCGAGGCTGCCGGCCAGGGCCGCGGTCTCCGCCAGCTCCTCGCGCAGCGCCGGCCAGTCGACATCGTCCCAGCCGGCGAGCTCCGACTTTGCGTAGCCGGAGGCGGCGCCTTCCGGGAACTGCACCAGCCGCGCCCCGCCGGCGGCGGCGCGGCGCATCAGGCCGCGGATCTCCCGGCCATTGGCGCGCACGTCCCGGTCGACCCGGCTCTGGGCGATCGCGATCCGCAGCGTCCCGGCCATGGCCTCAGCCCTCCGCGTTCGTCTCGCCCTCGGTGACCCGGCTGGGCAGCAGCTCGCCCGAGCGTTCCAGCACCGGATAGGCCGCGGCCGCGACGATGTGGCCGTTCACCCGCTTCATGTCGCGCAGCAGGTCGAGATGCAGGGCGCTGGTCTCCGCCGTATCGCGGCGGCCGGCGCGCAGCCGGTCGAAATGCGACTGGGTGGCCGCCGCCTCGAGGTCGCGGAACGTCACCTTCTCGTCCACCAGCAGCCGCGCGGCGCGGCGGTCGTCGGTCATGAACAGCGACGCGGCGGTGCGCAGGTTGGTGACCAGCCGGTCCATCATCGCCAGCAGCTCGGCCTCGCCCTCCTTCGAGAACTCCAGCCCGCGCTTCATCCGCTTGGCGCAGTGCGGCAGCAGGTTGCGGTCCACGACGTCGCCCGCCTGCTCCATGTTCATGGCGAAGTTCAGGATCTCGCCCAGCCGGCGGTGGTCCGCGTCGCTGAGCGATTCCGGGTCGAGCGAGGTCAGGTAGGTCTTGATCGCGGTGTTGAGATGGTCGAGCACGTCGTCCATCCGCCGCGTCTCGGCGATCACCTTGCGGTCGCCCTTGTGCAGCGCGTCGCGGGCGCCGTGCAGCATCGTCTCCAGCACGTCGGCCAGGCGCATCGCCTCGCGCGCGGCGCCGCCGAGGGCGACGATCGGCGTCTCCCGCGCCGCGGCGTCGAGATAGAGTGGCCGGGAGGGATCCGCCGGGTCCACCCGGCGCGGCAGCAGCCGCTGCAGCAGCTTCGAATACGGCGTCAGCAGCGGGAAGAAGACGACCGCCAGCACGACGTTGAACAGGGTGTGGAAATCGGCCACCGCGCGGGCATTGTCGGGGTCGATCGTCACCATCCACTCGCCGATCGGCTCGAGGGCGGCCAGCACCGCGACCACGCCGAGGCCGCGGGCCAGCAGGTTGCCGACCGGCAGGCGCCGGTTGGCGGGGTCGTCGCCCGACGCACCTTCCAGCACCGGGTTGATCGCGGTGCCGAGATTGGCGCCCAGCACCAGGGCGAAGGCGCTTTCCGGCGGCACCACGCCGTTGGCGGCCAGCGACATCACCAGCAGCACCACGGCGACGCTGGAATGCACCGCCCAGGTGAAGGCCGCGGCCAGGATCGCCGCCAGCACCGGCGTGGTGGCGACGGCGCCCAGCATCAGGCGCAGGCTGGGCGCGTCCTCATAGGGCACCATCAGCTGCAGCAGCTGGTGCAGCGCCATCAGCATCAGGCCGAGGCCGATGAAGACCCGGCCGAGGTCGTGCGTCTGGGTGGTGCTGTCGCGCCGGAACAGCACGAAGCCGATCAGGATCAGCGCCGGCGCCGCGGCCGCCACGTCGAAGGACAGCACCTGGACGATCAGCGTGGTGCCGATATTGGCGCCGAGCATCACCGCCAGGGCCGGCACCAGCTCGACCAGCCCGCCGGCGGCGAACCCCGCCACCATCAGCCCAGTGGCCGTGCTGCTCTGCAGCACCGCGGTGACGCCGATGCCGGCCAGCACGGCCAGGAACCGGTTCCGCAGCGCGCCGCCCAGCACGGCGCGCAGCTTCGGCCCGAAGGTGCGCTGGATGCCGGTCTGCACCATGTGCGTGCCCCACAGCAGCAGGGCGACATAGCCGGCCAGGTCGATCAGGGTGATGGAAAAGCTCATCCGCGGGTCTCGAAAGCCGTTCGCCTCCGTTCGTGTCTTCCCATAGGCTTGGGGTCCGGTCGGCTCGGGACGGCCGGAACGACGGGGATGCCGCGATCGTTCCCGAAATACCCCGGCCGATCAAGGCCGGGCGCGACGGAGGATGGGGATGCCGGGCAAGACCAAGGCCGTCCGGGTGCAGCACGGTGCCTTGCCCTACCGTCTACGGACGGATGGCGGGGTCGAGATCCTGCTCGTCACCACCCGCCAGACGCGACGCTGGATCATCCCGAAGGGCTGGCCGATCAAGGGGCTGAAGCCGTCGAAATCGGCGGCGCGCGAGGCCTATGAGGAGGCCGGGGTGCGCGGCGCCGTCGGGTCGAAATCGATCGGCAGCTTCGTCTACGACAAGGGGCTGGAGGACGGGGTGAGCGTGCCCTGCGAGGTCGGCGTCTTCCCGCTGAAGGTCGAGCGCCAGCACAAGACCTGGCCCGAGGCGCATGAGCGCGAGACCCGCTGGGCCGGCCCGGAGGAGGCGTTGGACCTGCTGGACGATGCGGGCCTGCGGGACGTGGTCGCCGCCTTCGTCCGCCGGCTGGAGGGCCGGAAGGCGGCGGAGTGAGGGGCGGATCTCCGGATTGCAGCAGTGCTTCCACCTTGGACCCGCCCCCAGGTCATCCTCCCCCTCCCCTCGCGCTACGGCATCTACACATTGAGTGGTGGTAGCGAACGGCGGGTCGGCGAGCAGATTGCCTCTCCCGCTTGGCGGGAGAGGTCGGGCTCGCGCAGCGAGACCGGGTGAGGGTGGGCCTCGGCCTCGACAACCCCGCTCACCCGGAGGCGCAAGCGTCTCCGACCTCTCCCGCAAG
>NZ_JANX01000627.1 GCF_000767795.1 Inquilinus limosus MP06
GGACCGGCCGGATCTGCTGGAGATCGCCGACGGCTTCCCGGCGGCGGCGGCGGTGGCCCGGCTGTGCCCGATCTTCGGCCTGCCGCCGGAGGAGGCGGAGCGCTGGGTCGGGGAATCGGACCGGTACCTGGCGCGGCTGGACCTGCCGCCGGTCAAGGGCCGGCCGGAGCCGCCGGATACGGGGTGATACCCTCTCTCCGCCGTCATCCTCGGACTTGACCCGGCAATCCAGGGGCCACCGAGAGCGGCTCTTGAAAGCCCCTGGATCCTCGGGTCAAGCCCGAGGATGACAGACAAGGGATAGCGTCTGACTGATTCGCCTCTCCGTTTGCGAGGCCGTTTCAGCCTGCGCACCTTTCGCCGTCATTGCGAGGAGACGAAGCCGACGAAGCAATCCATGCCTCCGTTCTTGCTGCAGCATGGATTGCTTCGCTGCGCTCGCAATGACGGTGTTGGGAATTCCGGAAGGGTTCGCTCGCGGTGAGGCAGCGCGAAGGTGTTCGCCATCCTGCCGGATGCCTGAACCTCGATTCCCTTCGCCTAGAACGCCGTCAGCCCGGCGACGTTGCGGCCGAAGGCGGATTGCGGCTGCGACGGCTGGAAGCCCTTGGCCCGCTCGCGCCGGGCGACGCAGCCGGAAACGTCGGCCGCGATCGCCGTCCAGGCGGCGGCGCGCTTCAGCGAGTCCAGGAAGCACTGGTCGTAATAGGTATAGCGGTCGCCCGTGCCGCAGCCGAAGGACGGCCGGTCGGCCCGGGCGGCGGTCAGCACGATGCGGTCCGGCGTCGTCAGCGCCGGCGTGTCGGTGTAGACCCCGGAATAGCAGCCGGAGGTCACCAGCACCGTCGGCCGGCCAGCGCAGGCGCCGTCCAGGGCCTGGGCCAGATAATCGGGCGGAATCACCGCATTCTCGGCCGCGGCGTACAGCCCGCGGTCGCGCACGCCGTGCGAGGTGAGATAGACGAAGCAGCCGGTCCCGGCGGGGCCTGCCAGCCCGGCCATCGCCCGGTCGAAATTGGCCTTGGTCGCCACCGCATCCGGCTGCGGCGCATCGGCCTTCAGCACGGCGATGTCGGCCGGCGCCACGCCGAAGGCCACGAGGCTGCGGCGCAGCGAATCGACGCCGTTGTCGAACACCGGCTCGGCGTCGTCGGCGGCGACCAGCAGCGCCTTCCAGCGCAGCGGTTCTGCCGCGGCGGCAGAAGAGTTAGGGGACGGGGCGGCCGGGCCGGCGCAGCCCGCCAGCAGCACGGTGCCCGTCAGGGCAGCCAGTCGCAGCGTCATCGCCGGGCCCATGCGCCTCCCGTCATCCTAGAGACATCCCGGAGATCGTTTGGAAATGCGCTGGCGTGAGTCGGCTGGCGGTGACGTCGAGAACCGGAGCGCAGCGCACATGGGTGCGTGAGCACCGGAAGCGGAGACGGCGCCGTCAGACGGCCACGCCAGTAGCATTTCCGGACGGTCTCCTACCAGGCGCCTGTGTTGGGCATTGACGCCCACGGCTCGGCCGGGGCCTTGGACGGGCCCTTCTGCAGGATCTCGATCGAGATGTTATCGGGCGAGCGGATGAAGGCCATGTGGCCGTCGCGCGGCGGGCGGTTGATGGTCACGCCGGCCTTCTGCACCCGGTCGCAGAACTCGTAGATGTCGTCGACCTCATAGGCCAGGTGGCCGAAGTTGCGGCCGCCGGTATAGACCTCGGGGTCCCAGTTGTAGGTCAGCTCGACCGGCGCCTCCTCCTGGCCCGGCGGGGCGAGGAAGATCAGCGTGAAGCGGCCCTTCTCGTTCTCGATGCGCCGGGTCTCCTTCAGGCCCAGCAGGTCGCGGTAGAAGCGCAGCGACTGCTCCAGGTCGGTCACGCGGACCATGGTGTGCAGGTATTTCATCGTCATCCTCCCGAAGGCGTTCGGTTCCTGGCGGCGGGTGTCGGATCGTCCGGAGCGGCCCGGCCGCGGCGGCCGCTTGGGCATCGCCGAATCCGGATCCGCGCTACAATCGACGTCCGGCGGCTGTCTGACAAGCCGACAGGTCGCTGCCGCGGGCGCCCGGGCCCGAAGCCGGCAGAAAATCTCGCGAAACTGCAGATCAAAGGTTGTGATCGGGTCTGTCGTTCATAAATGATAGGCACCGTGTCGGCCTGGCCGATGCATCCCCGACCATCTCTGCTTCCGGAGGCCGAGGCGCATCCATGCCGCACGACACCCCCCTGATCGCCACCATCGTCGCCGGCCTCGGCCTCGCCTTCATGTTCGGCGCCATCGCCAACCGGCTGAAGGCGCCGCCTCTGGTCGGCTACCTGCTGGCCGGCATCCTGGTCGGGCCCCACACGCCGGGCTTTGTCGCCGACCAGGCGCTGGCGCCGGAGCTGGCGGAGATCGGCGTCATCCTGCTGATGTTCGGCGTCGGGCTGCACTTCTCGCTGAAGGACCTGCTGTCGGTCAGGGCGATCGCGGTGCCGGGCGCCGTGGTGCAGATCGGCTTCGCCACCGCGCTCGGCCTCGGCCTGGCCCTGATGCTGGGCTGGACCGTCGCCGGCGGCCTGGTGTTCGGCCTGGCCCTGTCGGTCGCCTCGACCGTGGTGCTGCTGCGGGCGCTGCAGGAGCGGCGGCTGGTCGAGACCGAGCGCGGCCGCATCGCCGTCGGCTGGCTGATCGTCGAGGACCTGGCGATGGTCCTGGCCCTGGTCCTGCTGCCGGCGCTGGCCGGGCTGGTCAATGGCGGGGTCGATGTCGGGTCCGATCCGCTCGCCGTCTCGCTCGGCCTCGACCTCGGCGTCGGCGGCATCCTGGTGCTGACCCTGCTCAAGGTCGCCGCCTTCGTCGCGCTGATGCTGGTGGTCGGCCGCCGGGTGATCCCCTGGGTGCTGCACTACGTGGCCCATACGGGATCGCGCGAGCTGTTCCGCCTGGCGGTGCTGGCGATCGCGCTCGGCGTCGCCTTCGGCTCGGCCAAGCTGTTCGGCGTGTCACTGGCGCTCGGCGCCTTCTTCGCCGGGATGGTGCTGAGCGAATCCGAGCTCAGCCACGTCGCGGCGCAGGAGACGCTGCCGCTGCGCGACGCCTTCGCGGTGCTGTTCTTCGTCTCGGTCGGCATGCTGTTCGACCCGACCAGCCTGTGGCGCGACCCGCTGCCGATGCTGGCGGTGGTGTTCATCATCGTCATCGGCAAGTCGGTCGCCGCCTTCGTCATCGTCCGCATCTTCAGGCATCCGGTGTCGACGGCGCTGCTGATCTCCGCCAGCCTGGCGCAGATCGGCGAATTCTCCTTCATCCTGGCCGAGCTCGGGGTGAAGCTGCAGCTGCTGCCGGAGGCGGGTCGCGACCTGATCCTCGGCGGCGCGATCCTGTCGATCCTGCTCAACCCGGTGGTGTTCAACGCCTTCGGCCGGCTGCGGCCGCTGCTGGAGCGCGCAGCGCCGGTGCCGGCGGGCGGCCCGGCGGTTCTCCCGGACGAGGAGGCGCCGTCGGCC
>NZ_JANX01000628.1 GCF_000767795.1 Inquilinus limosus MP06
AGGTCGCCGATCTGGTGGCGGCCGGCCGGCTGGTGCCGGTGCTGGCCGGCCATGAGCGCCCCTCGGCGCCGGTGCAGGCCCTGTTCCTGCCGACACGGCTGCTGTCGCCGAAGATCCGACTGTTCGCCGATTTCCTGGCCGAACGGTGGATCGGTCGGGACTTCGGCCATGAGACGGAGGGATAGCGCTCAGGCCCCGCCCTGCCCCGGCACCCGGAAGCTGGCGCGGTACTGGGCGGGGGTGATGCCGAGGCGTTTCATGAAGACGATGCGCATGCGGTCGGGGCTGCCGAAGCCGCAATCATAGGCCACGGCCTTGAGGGCACGGTCGCTGCCCTCCAGCAGGTTGCGGGCGGCGTCGACCCGGGCGCGCTCGACGAATTCATGCGGCGTCACCTCGGTCTCCTGCACGAACAGCCGGGCCAGGTTGCGGCCGCTCATCCCCGCCACCCGGCCCAGATCCTCGACCGTGAAGGTCGCCCCGATATGCTGCATGACATGGGCCTGGACCCTGGCGATCGGCGATTCCGGGTCGGCCGGCGCGGTCAGGAAGGGGCTGAACTGCGACTGGCCGCCCTGGCGCTGCGCCACCACCACCAGCCGCTTGGCCACCGCAAGCGACACCCGGGCGCCGTGATGCTCCGCCACCAGCGCCAGGGCCAGGTCGATGCCGGCGGTGACGCCGGCCGAGGTCACCAGCGCCCCGTCGCGCAGATGGATCCGGTCGAGCTCGACCCGCGCCTTCGGGAACAGCTCGGCCAGGCGCGGCGCGTTCTGCCAATGCGTGGTGACGCGATGGCCGTCCAAGAGCCCGGCATGGCCGAAGGCAAAGGCGCCGGTGCAGATCGACCCGTGCAGCTCCGCCCGACCCGCGGCCGCTCTCAGCCAATCCGACAGCCCGGGATCGGCCGGTGCCGTCGGCAGGCCGGGGCCGCCGGCGACCAGCACCATCGAGAACGGCTCCTCGGCCTCGGCGAAGCTGCGATCGGCGACCATCTGCATGCCGTTCGAGGCGCGCAAAGGCGCGGTGTCGGCCGCGACCAGCAGCGTCTCGTAGCGATCGCCGCCGGCGATGAAGCCGTTGGCCTCGGCGAAGACGTCGACCGGCCCGGCGACATCCAGCGCCTGCACGCCCGGAAAGATGGCGATCGCGACCGTCCGCACCGGCATCCGTCTACCCCTCTCTGCACCCGTCGACCGATCCCACGGCCGCCGCCCGGCCGCAATGTCCGATTTGCGCGTGCGCTTGTCCGGAAGCGGCGCTCCCGCCGCGTTGAGGCGGAGGGCGGCCCGGACGCACATAGGAGGGGCCGGCGGCGACCGCCGACGACCTGAACCAAGAGAGGGCCGGACCATGAGCGACACCCAGGACACCCCCGCCGCGCCGGCCCCCGACCGGCAGGACCATTGGCTGGACGAGGCGCTGGAAGAGACCTTCCCCGCCAGCGACCCGATCGCCGCCCGCAGCATCGATTGAGGACAGGACCATGACCGATTCCATCGCCGGCATCCGCATCCCCGACAGCGCCATGGCGCGCGAGATCACCGAGCTGGTGCGCGATACCGAGAGCGACCTGCTGTTCCACCACTCGACCCGGGTCTACCTGTTCGGCGCTCTGACCGGGCAGCGCAAGGGCCTGAAGTTCGATCCCGAGCTGCTGTATGCCGGGGCGATGTTCCACGACATGGGGCTGACCGATGCCTATTCGAGCCCCGACCTGCGCTTCGAGGTCGACGGCGCCAACGCCGCGCGCGACTTCCTGAAGCGGCACGGCATCGCCGATGCCGACATCGACCTGGTGTGGGATTCGATCGCCCTGCACACCACGCCGGGCATCCCGGAGCACAAGCACCCGGTGGTGGCGCTGGTCACGGCCGGTGTGGAGATGGACGTGCTGGGCCTTGCCTTCCATGATTTCACCCAGGAGCAACGCCGCCAAGTGGTGCACGCCCATCCGCGCGGCCCCGACTTCAAGCACGGCATCATCGAGGCCTTCGCCCACGGCACCATCCGCAAGCCCGAGACCACCTTCGGCAATGTGAAGGCCGACGTGCTGGCCCGGATGGACCCGACCTACAAGCGGGTCGACTTCACCGAGGTGATCCTGAACTCGGACTGGGAGAGCTGAAGCCCTTCCCGCCGCGTCATTGCGAGCGCAGCGAAGCAATCCAGGGGCCGGTGCGAACCGGCCCCTGGATTGCTTCATCGGCTTCGCCTCCTCGCAATGACGGCAGCGGGCGGGCTCATACCGCCCTGGACAGCCGGCCCCGCCAGGCCCATCTTTGCGTCATCATGGCCGCCCCGGGATACAGCATCTGCGCCGCCGACGGCCTCGGCCGCTCGCTGCGGCTGTGGCGCGCGCTACGGCGGGTCAAGCAGGCTCATGCCGCCGAGCTGCTGCAGGTGTCGCAGGCGATGGTGTCGCGCTGGGAGGCCGGCACGCTGGTCCCCGACGCCGATGAGCAGGCCCGCCTGCGCCGGCTGATGAGCGCACGGCTGGACAGCGCCGGCGACCACGCCCTGGCCCGGCTGGTCACTCAGTCTCTCGGCAGCTCCCATCTGGTCTGCGACCTGACGCACCGGCTGCTGGCCGCCTCGCGGGGGCGCAGCCAGGACTGGAACTTCCGCACGCCGGAGTTGCTGGGCGTCTCGCTCTGGCGCTTCGCCACGCCGGAGATCCAGGCCGCCGAGGCCGCCCTGACCGATGAGGGCTGGTTCGAGGCCGAGCCGCCCGCGGTCGAGATCGCGACCAGCGCCAACGACTCGCCGATCGTCCCGATCCGCCAGGGCCGCATGCGCTGGACCCGGCTGCAGCTGTCCGACGGCGCCTTCGTGCGCCTGGCCGAGACCATTGCCTGAATATCTTATTCAGCCGCCCCTCCCCGCTGCCCCGCTAGGATCGCGCCGTCCCTGAACACGGAGTGATCATGTCGTCCCGCGGATCCTGGGCCGCGATCCTGGTGATCTACGCCGCCGGCGTGGCCGCGGCGGCGCAGCTCGGCAAGCTGTCTGCGCTGCTACCGCCGATGCAGCGCGACCTCGGCCTCGACCTCACCACCGCCGCGCTGCTGGTGTCGCTGCTGGAGATCGGCGGCGCCACGCTGGGGCTGTTCGCCGGGGTCGTCATCAGCCGGGTGGGCGCCCGCCGCGCCTTGCTGGCCGGCCTGCTGCTGCTGGCGGTCGCCGCCGCCGGCATGGCCGCCACCTCGGCCGTGATCGGCATGTTCCTGTGGCGCATCGTCGAGGCCGCGGCCTATCTCGCCGTCGCGGTCGCCGCCCCGACCCTGACCATCGCCACGGCCTCCCCGGTGCAGCGGTCGAGCGCCCTGGCGCTGTGGAGCACTTTCTTCCCGGTCGGCTTCGCCACCGGCAGCATCCTGGCCGGGCTGGGCGTCGAGGTTGCACCCTGGCGCTGGGTGCTGCTGGGCAGCGCCGCGCTGACC
>NZ_JANX01000629.1 GCF_000767795.1 Inquilinus limosus MP06
GGTGTTCCACCTGCTGTTCTGGAGCTTCGCCATCTGCGGCTTCACCACCACCGGGTGATCGAGACGCATCTGCTGCCCTTCGCCGCGCTCTGCGGCTTCCCGCCGCTGCCCACGTGCCGCCGCCTATGGCGTGCTGTCGGCGGTGAATCTGGGCGGGATGGTGCTGGCCGGCTGGCTGGCCGACCGGGTCGACCGGCCGCTGCTGCTGGCCGTGATCTATCTGGCCCGGGCCGCCAGCTTCGTCCTGCTGATCGGCCTCGGTCCCGACATCCGCTGGCTCTATGTCTTCGCCGTGGTCTTCGGCCTGTTCGACTACTCCACCGTGCCGGTGACGGTCAGCCTGGCCGTGAGCCATCTCGGCACCGCGCGGCTGGGCCTGGCGATGGGGCTGATCTCGGCCGGCCACGCGGCGGGCGGCGCGCTGGGCGCCTTCCTGGGCGGGGTGGTGTTCGACCGCTTCGCCGACTACGCGCCGCTCTGGGCCGGCTCGATCGGCCTCGCCGCGCTGGCCGGCCTGCTGGCCCTGGCTTTGCCCCGCCGGTCGCCGCAGCCCGCGGCCGCGTGAAGCTCAGCCCGCCGCCGACAGCCCGGGCGGCCTTGCTCCTTCCAGCTCCAGCAGCGCCGCCTTGCGGTGCAGGCCGCCGCCATAGGCGGTGAGCGTGCCGTCGCTGCCGACCAGGCGGTGGCAGGGCACGATCACCGAGATCGGGTTGGCACCGTTGGCGGCGCCGACGGCGCGGGCCGCCTGCGGCCGGTCCAGCCGCAGCGCCATGTCGCGATAGGTCATGGCGGTGCCGCAGGGGATGGCGCACAGCGCCGCCCAGACCCGGCGCTGGAACGGCGTGCCGAACGGCGCCAGGGGCAGGTCGAACACCCGGCGCCGGCCGGCGAAGTATTCGGCCAATTGCTCCGCGACCGGGCGGATGAGGGCGGGGTCGGCCGGCCCGGTCTGCAGCCCCTCCCGCGCCAGGCGGCGCTGGCTGAAGGTCGGGGTGCCGTCGGAGCCCTCGAAATCGAGGCCGACCAGGGCGCCGGCGGCATCCACCAGGGCCAGCATGGGCCCGAGCGGCGTGTCGATCCGGCCGGCGGTGATCGGGGGGACGGGCTCGGCGAAGGTCATGACCATATCCCACCCGGCAAAGCGGGCACCGGCAACCTGAATCTTGCGGTCGCCCGACCGCTCACCCCCGGCCGAAGCGCCGCCGCTCCCCGCCCCGCACCAGCTCCACCGCCAGGTCCGGATGGCCGGACGGCAGCAGCGGGTCGAGGATCCGCTCGCCGAAGCTGCGCTGCAGGCCGAAGACATGGCGCAGCATCAGGTTGGTGGTCAGGCCCGGCCCGCTGGAATAGACCCGCCAGCCGCCGTCGGCGGCGATCGCCCCCTGCTTTACCAGGGCCCAGTCGGCGCCGGCGGCGTAGCGGTCGGCGAAGGCGGCGTCGCTGGAGCTGAAATAGGCGTTGCGCTGGCGCGGCGTCGCGTTCGGCACCACCTCGGTCGACGCCACCGGGCTGGCCTGCAGCAGGATGCGCCATACCGAATCGGCCTCGCCATGCGCGGCCATGGCCTCGCCGGCGCGGAGATGGGCGTGGGTGTACATCAGCCCGATCTCGCGGCCGAAGAAGGCGGCGGATTCGGCCCGGCGGAACAGCGTCTCGACCCCGCCACGATAGGTCACCGGCCGATCCATCAGCCGGATGCCGTCCGGGAAGGTCAGGTGCTCGCGGATGAGCCCGAGATGGCGCTCGACCGCCTCGCCCGCGAACAGCCCGGCGATCAGCGCCCGCTTCATCGGCAGCAGCGAATAGTGCAGGCCGGTGCGGGTATCGTCCGGGTGCAGCAGCAGCTCGACCACAGTGCCGTCGGGGTTGAACACGGCATAGCCGGCCAGCACCCCGTCGCGCACCAGGTGGCGCTGCAGGTCCCAATGCATCGACCCGGCCAGGACCTCGATCTCGCGCGCCTTGGCGGCCTGCCCGGCGTGGCCCAGCACCCCGGCCCAGCGGTTGAGCTGCTGGATCAAGAGGGCGACGGTCCAGGCGCTGACCATCCAGTCGCGCAGATGCGGGTCGACCGGCTGCAGCGAATCGTTCCAGTCGCCCTCGCCATAGCGCAGCAGCCGCGTGCCGGGGATGAAGCGTTCCTGCACCACAGCGACGATGCGGTCGATATGGACCGAGACCGGGTCGCGGCGCTCGGTGCGGGTGAAGTCCTGCTCGTTGCGCCAGGCCACAGGCTCGTCGAGGAAGGCCATGTCGCCGGTGGCCTCGATGTAGTCGCACAGCGCCTTCAGCGGCCAGACGATGACGTCGCCATGCGCATGCCTGTCCTGGATCGGCGCGTAAGGCTCCAGCATGAACCATTGCGGCCAGTCGCCCCGGCTCTCGTATTGCTGGGCGAAGACCGTGCGCAGCACCTCCTTCGCCGCGGCGTCGTGCTCCAGCGCCAGCAGGAACTCGAGAGAGCCCTGGCAAACGTCGCGCGTGCCCCAGGCGCCGCCGGTGTACTGCTCGAGGCCGTGCGGCACGGTGAGGTGGATCATCGCGTCATGCGCCAGCCAGGGGAAGGCAGCGTCCAGCGCCGCGCCCTCCGACCCGCCGCCGGTGACGCGCAGCCCGCGGGTCACCTCGGCCCAATGGGCGTTGGCCGTCCCCAGCATCTCGTCGAAGGGCACGCCGGCGGCGTAGCGGTCGGCCAGGGCGGCGGCTGCGGCGGGATCGGTCAGCGACCCGGTGACGGCGAAGCCGAAGCCGGACACCCCGCCGGTGCGCAGCGCGACGTACCCGCCGCCGCGGCCCTGCCCGTCGGCATACAGCAGCTCGTCGCCGCCGACCGCCTCGATCGCGTCCGGGGTCGGAGTCACCAGATGGTAGATCGAGCCGGGATAGCGCTGGCCCCACAGCCAGTCCGGGTCGGGGCGGAAGGCGATGCGCTTGGCGGCAGCGTCGATCGACACCCGCCCCGCCTGCTCCAGCTCGCGTTCGCCGAGCACGAGATGGCCGAGGACGAGGAAGCGGCAGGGCGCGCCCTCGACCTCCACCCGCCACTGCATCGCCGTGTCGGCGCCGGAGATTGCGGCGCGGACGGTGGCGGTGCGGCCGCCGAAGCAGTAGATCCAGCGGGCCTCCGCCAGCCCCATCTCGAAGGCCGACGGCACGGAGAGCAGGCGCCAGCCTTCTCCCGCATCGACCAGGATGCGCAGGCCGGAGGCGCGGGTGATGTTGTAGGGGTCGCGCGAGACCGAGAACAGCTTGTGGAACGAGGTGTTGCCGACGGTCAGCTGGGCGGCGAAGACGCCATGCGCCCAGACCGTGGCGCAGAGCAGGTCGTCGGTCGGCAGCAGCGCCGCGCCGGAGCGCAGCAGCGCGCCGTGGCGGCGGCGCAGCTCGCGCTCCTTCGCCCGCAGCACGACGTGGCGGTTCAGGTCGTCCTCATCGAC
>NZ_JANX01000630.1 GCF_000767795.1 Inquilinus limosus MP06
GCGCGCCGGTGGCGAGGATCATGGTCGAGGCCGACCGCGCCGTCGGCGTGGCCTTGGCGGAGGGGGCGGAGATCCGGGCGCCGATCGTCGTCTCCGGCGCCAATCCGCGCATCACCTTCCTCGACCTGCTCGGCCCGCGGGCGCTGGATGCCGGCTTCGTCCGCCGCATCGGCCATGTCCGCATGCGCGGCAACGCCACGAAGCTGCACCTGGCGCTGGACGCGCTGCCTGATTTTTCCAGCCTCTCGCAGGAACAACTGGCGGGCCGCCTTGTGGTCGCGCCCGGCATCGACGCGGTCGAGGCCGCCTTCAACCCGGCCAAGTACGGCGAAGCCTCACCCGAACCGGTGCTGGAGGCGGTGATCCCGTCCCTGACCGACCCGTCGCTGGCCCCGGCCGGGAAGCATGTAATGTCGATCATCGCGCAATACGCCCCGGCGGAGCTGCGCGGCGGCTGGGAGGCCGGCGGCCCGGCCTTCCGCGACCGCATCCTGGCCGTGCTGGAGCGGCATCTGCCCGGCCTGTCGGCGCGGGTGCTGGCGGCGGAGCTGCTGACCCCGGCCGACCTGGAGGCGCGCTACCGCATGCCCGGCGGCCACTGGCATCATGGCGAGCTGGCGGTCGACCAGCTGATGATGCTGCGCCCGGTGCATGGCGCCGGCCGGTATGCGACGCCGGTGCCGGGCCTCTGGCTCTGCGGCGCCGGCAGCCATCCCGGCGGCGGGGTAATGGGCGCCGCCGGCCTGAACGCCGCTCGCCGGATCCTGGCGGGAGGGTGAGATGGGTGAGATGAGCATGGGACAGTTCCTCGCGGCACGAACCCCCTCCCCTGCCCCCCTCCCGCAAGGGGAGGGGGGACAAAGGGGATATGGCTGCGCCGATCGAGAGCCCAATCGGCTCTCCCGATACACGGTGCCGCTCAGGCAAGACTACCCCCAATCGAGTCCCCCCTCCCCTCGCGGGAGGGGGTTAGGGGGAGGGGGTTCTCGCCGTTGGGCGCGGACGGAGCCTGAACGATGCGCCGCCCCCTGCCCCGCGACCATTTCCGCAAGCCGCTGCTGCAGACGCCATTCCATCCGCGCCTCGCCGCGCTGATGCAGGCCGAGGACTGGTATAACTGGGCCGGCTATGTCTCCGCCCGCACCCTCCGCGACGCCGAGCAGGAATACTTCGCCATCCGCAACGCCGCGTCGCTGTTCGACCTGACGCCGATGGTGAAGTACCGCATCGCCGGCCCCGAGGCCGAGGCCTTCCTGGACCGGCTGACCGTGCGCGACGTCTCGAAGCTCGCCGTCGGCCGGGTGCACTACACCTGCTGGTGCGACGACGAGGGCCATGTGCTGGATGACGGCACGCTGTTCCGCCTGGGCCCCGCCGAATTCCGGCTGTGCTGCCAGGAGCGGCACCTGAACTGGCTGCTGGACTCCGCCATCGGCTTCGAGGTGGAGGTCGCCGAGGAGACCGAGCAGGTGGCCGCCCTGGCGCTGCAGGGCCCGACCAGCCGGGCACTGCTGACCCGCGCCGGCTTCGACGGCATCGAGACGCTGAAGCCCTTCCAGATCCGCGACGTCCACCTGGACGAGGGCCGGATCACCGTGTCCCGCACCGGCTTTACCGGCGACCTCGGCTACGAGCTGTTCGCCGAGCCCGAGGCGGCGCTGGCGCTGTGGGACCGGCTGTGGGCGACTGGACCCTGGCACGGGCTGCAGGCGATCGGCTTCGCGGCGCTGGACCTGGCGCGGCTGGAGGCCGGCTTCATCATCGCCAACAGCGACTTCATCACCGCCGAGACCGCCATCCGCGTCGACCGCCGCCGCACCCCGGACGAGATCGGCCTGGGCTGGCTGGTGGACGAGAAGAAGGCGGCCTACTGGACCGGCAAGCGCGCCATCCTGGCCCAGCGCCGCGACCGGTCGGCCCGCTGGTGCCTGGTCGGGCTGGACATAGACGGCAACATCCCGGCCGACCACGCCATCGTCTACCACAAGAGCAAGGCCGAGGCCGGGCAGATCACCGCCGCCGCCTGGTCGCCCTCGGCCAAGCGCAACATCGCCCTGGCCTCGCTGCGCCGGCCCTATGGCGACACGGTGAAGGACGATCTCTGGGTCGAGATCTACGCCCTGCGCGAGCTGGTCTACCACAAGCTGATGGTACGGGCCCGCGTGGTCGACCGGCCCTTCTATGACCCGCCGCGGCGCCGGGCCACGCCGCCGGCGGAGACCTGACCATGGCGCCCCATCGGCTGGACCCGCTGCTGCGCCCGCGCTCGATCGCGGTGGTCGGCGCCAGCGCACGGCCCGGCTCGGTCGGCGCGGTGATGCTGCGGCAGCTGGTCGAGGGCGGCTTCCCCGGCTCGGTGCATCCGGTCAACCCGAAGGGCGGGACGCTGCAGGGCCTGACCTGCCTGCCGTCGATCGGCGACCTGCCGGAGCCGGTGGAGCACGCCGCCTTCTGCCTCGGCGACGAGACCATCGCCGAGGCCTTCGCCGCGGCGTTGCGGCACGGGGTGAAGGCCGCCACCATCGTCGCGCCGCTGGCCGAGCCGGCTCTGCGCGAGCGGATCCGGGCCATGGCGCTGGAAGCCGGGGTTCTGCTCTGCGGCGGCAACGGCATGGGCTTCTACAACTTCACCGGCCGGGTGCGGCTGTGCGGCTTCGCCACCCGGCCGGACCACGTCCCCGGCGGCGCCGTGCTGCTGACCCATTCCGGGTCGCTGTTCACCGCCCTGGTCGATGCCGAGGCGCGGATCGACTATGCCCTCGCCGTTTCCTCAGGCCAGGAGCTGACCACCACTCTGGCGGACTATCTCGACTTCGCCCTGGACCAGACGGAGACCCGGGTGGTCGGGCTGTTCCTGGAGGCCGCGCGTGACCCGGAGCGCTTCGTCGCGGCGTTGGCGAAGGCGCAGGCGCGCAACATCCCGGTGGTGGCGCTGAAGGTCGGCCGGACGCGCGAGAGCGCGGCTTTGGCGCTGAGCCATTCCGGCGCCATCGCCGGCGACCACGCAGTCTATGACGCGCTGTTCGAACGCCACGCCGTCGGCCAGGTGCGGTCGGTGGACGAGCTGGCGGCGGCGATGATGCTGCTGCCGGTGGCCGCGGATCTCGGCCCCGGCGGCCTGGCCAGCACCCATGACAGCGGCGGCGAGCGCGGGCTGATGGTCGACCTGGCGGCCGAGGCCGGGGTTCGCTTCGCCGCCCTGTCGCCCGGGACCGTGGCCCGGCTGGAGGCGGCGCTGGATCCAGGCCTGCCGCCGGTCAACCCGCTGGACCATTGGGGCACCGGCCGCCGCTACCCGGCCGATTTCGAGGCCTGCTTCCAGGCGCTGATGGCCGACCCGGACACCGCGCTGGGCGCGCTGGCCCTGGACCGCTCGGTCGGCGGCCAGGTGACGCCGCTGCATCTCGAGATCGCGCACCGGGCCCGGGCGGCCAGCGGC
>NZ_JANX01000631.1 GCF_000767795.1 Inquilinus limosus MP06
CGCTCGGCAGCGTCACCCTGTTCGCCGAGGATATGAGCGCCGGGCGCGGCTGGATCGCGGTGGTGGCGGTGATGCTGGGCCGCGGCCATCCGGTCGGCGTCGCGCTCGCCTGCCTGCTGTTCGGCTTCGCCGACGCCGCCGGCCTGCGGCTGCAGGGCAGGGGGCTGCCGAACCAGCTCACCGATATGGCACCCTATGTCATCACTCTGGTCGCGCTGGTCGTCGCCCGTGGGCGGCGCCGGCGCGGGGCCGTGGCCTGAGAGCCGAGAGAGGAAGCGATGGAAGACCCCTATGTCCTGGCGGAAGAAGCCGCCACGGTCCTGAAGCAGAAGCTCGGCGCCGACCATCACGCCGCGATCGTGCTCGGCTCCGGCTGGGGCCCGGCGGTGGACCGGATCGGCGAAACCGTGGCCGAGGTGCCCTTCGCCGAGATCCCGGGCTTCCCGCCGACCACGGTGCTGGGCCACAAGGGCGTGTTCCGCAGCGTCAGGGCCGGCGACCGGCGCATCCTGGTGATGGCCGGGCGGGTGCATCTCTATGAGGGCCATCCGCCGGCCAAGGTTGTGCACGGCATCCGCAGCGCGGTGCTGGCGGGCACGAAGATCGTGGTCCTGACCAATGCCTGCGGCGGCCTGCGCCCCGGCATGAAGCCGGGCGAGCCGGTGCTGATCCGCGACCACATCAACTTCACCGGCGTGTCGCCGCTGTTCGGGCCGAATCTGGACCGGCTGGGGCCGCGCTTCGTCGACCTGACCGGCTGCTACTCGCCCCGGCTGCGCCAGGCGGCGCAGAAGCTGGACCCGAGCCTGACCGAAGGCGTCTATGTCGGCTTCCCCGGCCCGATGTTCGAGACGCCGGCCGAGATCCAGATGGTCGGCCGCTGGGGCGGCGACATGGTCGGCATGTCGACGGTGCTGGAGGCGATCGCCGCCCGCCATCTCGGCGCCGAGGTGCTAGGCCTGTCGCTGGTCACCAACCTCGCCGCCGGCCTGCCGGGCGCCGATCTCGACCACGAGCACATCCTCGACGTCGCCAAGGGCACGGCCGAACGGATGGGCGGTCTGTTCCACGACCTGGTGCGCGCGATCTGACGGCACCGCCGGAACCGGCCGGCGGACGCCGCCATTTCCGATCAGGAAGAGTGGCTGTCGCGAGGCTGTCCGATGCGGCGCATCAGGCGGGTCCCGACGGAGTCCAGCGCCGTGTCGTCCGTCGGCTATGATCCGAAGACCAGGTCCCTCGACGTCGAATATGCCGGCGGGATCGTATACCGCTACTACCCGGTTCCGGACCGGGTCTGGCGCCAGCTGCTGGCGGCGGAGTCGAAGGGCCGGTTCGTCAACGCCCGCATCCGGGACGCCTATCCGTTCCGCCGCCTCGGCTGAACCCGTCCGGAGGTGGCTTCGACCACCGCCGGACGGTTCCCATCAACGCATCGTCAGTGGTTGTTGCGCGGCACGCCCTTGGTCTGGGCGACGCGCTGGTACTTCAGCGCCGGCTTCAGCGCCATGCCCTCGGCCAGCTGGTCGGTCAGGGCGCGCTGGATCTCCTGCCACGGCGTCTGGTGGTCCGGAACCTTGAAGCCGCCCTGGGCCTCCAGCTCGGACCGCCGCCGCGCCAGCTCCTCGTCGGAGACCAGCACGTTCACGCTGCGCTGGCGCAGGTCGACCCGGACCTTGTCCCCGGTCTTCAGCAGCGCCAGGCCGCCGCCGGCCGCCGCCTCGGGCGAGGCGTTCAGGATCGAGGGCGACCCCGAGGTGCCGGACTGCCGGCCGTCGCCGATGCAGGGCAGGGCGTGGACGCCCTTCTGGATCAGCCGCGCCGGCGGCTGCATGTTCACCACCTCGGCCGCGCCGGGATAGCCGATCGGTCCGGTGCCGCGGATCACCAGGATCGAGAACTCGTCGATCTCCAGCGCCGGGTCCTCGATCCGGTGGTGGTAGTCCTCCGGCCCCTCGAACACCACGGCCTTGCCCTCGAAGGCCTCCGGGTCCTGCGGGTTCGACAGATAGCGGTCGCGGAATTCCGGCGAGATCACGCTGGTCTTCATGATCGCGCTGTCGAACAGGTTGCCCTTGAGGTTCAGGAAGCCCGAATGGGCCTTCAGCGGTCGGTCGACCGGGCGGATCACCTCGGGGTTCAGGTTCTCGACGTCGCGGCAATTGTCGCCGATGGCACGGCCGTTGACCGTGATCGCGTCCGGGTGCGGCAGCAGCCCGGCCTTCAGCAGCTCCGCCACCACGGCTGGCACGCCGCCCGCCTGGTGGTAGTCCTCGCCGAGATACTCGCCGGCCGGCTGCAGGTTGACCAGCAGCGGGATGTCGTGGCCGACCTTCTCCCAATCGTCATTGTCCAGCGGCACGCCGAGATGCGCGGCGATGGCGTTCAGATGGATCGGCGCGTTGGTCGACCCGCCGATGGCGGAGTTGATGACGATCGCGTTCTCGAACGCCTTCCGGGTCATGATGTCGGACGGCTTGATGTCCTGCTCGACCATCTCGACGATGCGCAGGCCGGTCTCGTAGGCGATCTGGCCGCGCTCGCGATACGGCGCCGGGATGGCGGCCGAGCCGGGCAGCTGCATGCCCAGCGCTTCGGCCAGTGAGTTCATGGTCGAGGCCGTGCCCATGGTGTTGCAGTAGCCGACCGACGGGGCCGAGGCCGCGACGATGTTCATGAACTCGTTGTAGTCGATCTCGCCGGTGGCCAGCCGCTCGCGCGACCGCCAGACGATGGTGCCGGACCCGACCCGCTCGCCCTTGTGCCAGCCGTTCAGCATCGGCCCGACCGACAGGGCGATGGCCGGGATGTTGACGGTCGCGGCCCCCATCAGCAGCGCCGGGGTGGTCTTGTCGCAGCCGACCGTGAGCACGACGCCGTCCAGCGGATAGCCGTACAGCAGCTCGACCAGCCCCAGATAGGTCAGGTTGCGGTCCAGCGTGGCCGACGGGCGCTTGCCGGTTTCCTGGATCGGGTGGCACGGGAACTCGAACGGGATGCCGCCGGCGGCACGGATGCCGGCGCTGACCCGCTTGGCCAGCTCGAGGTGATGCCGGTTGCAGGGCGACAGGTCCGAGCCGGTCTGGGCGATGCCGATCATCGGCTTGCCGGACTGGAGCTCCTCGCGCGTGATCCCGAAATTCAGGTAGCGCTCGATATAAAGGGCCGTCATCCCCGGGTCGTCGGGGTTGTCGAACCACTGCTGGGACCGCAGGGTCCGGGATCGGTCTTGGCCGGCCATCGTTTGTTTTCCTCCACGCACCGCTCGTTGTCGGCGCTGACTGCAACGTAATTGTACGACGATATACTATGGCACCGGGCCGGGGGCCAGATACAGATGGATTCGCGAGGCGCCGGACGATGCCGAGCCTGCCCTGATCCCGCCATCTCCCGGTGCTGTGCTGCGACCGGCCCATGGGCGGGGAGGGTGGCAT
>NZ_JANX01000632.1 GCF_000767795.1 Inquilinus limosus MP06
CTGCAGGCCTTCGCCGACGCCCGCGGCGAGCCGGCCCTGGCCCCGGCGCCGCTGCTGCGCCGCCTGGCCGAGGCCGGCGAGAGCTTTGCGGAGTGGGCCGCGGGATAGCTAGGGACGCACGCCCGGCGTCTCGACCGGCAGCCCTTCGGCGCGCGAGCGCAGATACAGCTCGAGCGCGATGAATTCCGGCGCGCCCCAGGCGTAGGGCTCGGCCCGGACGCCGATCATGCAGTTGCGCATCCGGCGCTGCAGCGACCCGACCGATTGCCATTCCAGGCGATAGATCGGATAGCCGGTCGGATGCGCCTGCGGGATCACGCTGCCGCCCAGCTTCTGCCCCCAAAGCCGGTCATGGCAGGCGGCGCAGGACAGGTCGAGTTGGCCGATCCGCTGCTCGAACAGCTTCCGACCCTCCGCGACGAAGGGAGTGAGGTTCGGGTCGGCGACCGGCTCGACCGGCATCCCGCGCGACTGATGGGCGACGGCGGTGGTCAGCGCCAGCAGCTCCTGGCTTTCCGCGGCGAAGGGCACGGCGCCCTGGCGCGCCTGGCGGCACTGGTTGATCCGCCCCTGCAGATCGATCGGCCGGCCGGTCGCCGCATCGAAGGCCGGATAGCGGGCGGCGATGCCGCGCATGCTCTCGGCCGCATCGCCATGGCAGCCGGCGCAGGAGATGCCAGCGGACCCTGCGGGCTCCTGCCACAGCGTCTCTCCCTCCAGCACCCACAGCATGCCGGGATTGGCGCCATCGTCGCGCTGCAGTGCCTGCGTCTCCGGCGCCATGAAGTCGAAGCCCGAGCGGCGGTCGGCCTCCGGCGCCTGGCCGCCGACCGCCAGCGCTACGCCGAGCAGCAGCAGCGCCCGACACGACCGTGTCCGCATCAGGTGACCGTGATCTCGACCGCGGCCCGCTCGACCGTGCCGTCGTCGGCGGTCCAGGCGAACTCGATCGTTCCCGACTCGGTCGCCACGGTGGTGAAGGCGATGAAGGGGTTGGCGGACATGGCCGGGAACAGCTCGGCCGCGAACACCTCGACGCCGCCATAGGTGCAGGCGAAGCGGTGGATGATGTCGCGCGGGATCGGCTGGCCGTTCGGGCCGAGGCGATACCCCGTCTCCATCTTGTGCGCGATCATCGCCTTGATCTCGATGACCTCGCCGCGGCGCGCCGTCTTCGCGGCGTTGATAAGGGCGCGGGTCACGACAGGTCCTCGATGCAGGCGGCCAGGGTCACGATCACGTCGGCCTCGGCCGACCAGACGCTGCCGTCGCTCATCTCCGCCAGGGCGACGATGGTCTGCGAGGTGGCGAGGCGCAGCCGGGTCGAGACGATGGCCCGGCCGGAGCGGGGGCCGAGATGGAACACTGCCATGTCCGCCTGCGGGTTCTTCTCGTTGAACAGGCCGATGCGGCGGACGTGGTCGGCTTCGGTCATCGGGCTGTCCACCGCCACCGTGACGCCGACGGCGTTGCCGTTCTCGACCAGGGGCGGGATGTCGAACTTTACCCGGCCCGGCCGGATCTCCGCCCCGCCGGCAAAGCCGCGGACCGCCTCCTGCAGCGACGGGCGGGCTCGGGCTTGCCTGGGTGCGAGCACCACCACGGTGAGCGCAGCCCCGGCCGCCAGCACGCCGCGGCGGGCCAAAGCCATCGAGTCCCCCCTCCCCTCGCGGGAGGGGGATAGGGGAAGGGGGTTTTCGAGGCCGGTCTCCGGCCTGGACTGCGGTCCTTCCGCGCGGGCGGCGAGGTCTGTGCCCTGCGCATTCGCGCGCGGACGCGCGCAGACCCCTCCCCCTGCCCCCCTCCCGCAAGGGGAGGGGGGACTTAATTTGGCTGAGAGGATGGTGAATGGATCGCGCCGTATCATCCCCTCACTCCCTCAGCGTCGCGAGATAGGCGATCACGTCCTCGATCTCCACCGCCGTCAGCACCGGCCTGCCCTGCCAGGCCGCGGCGACGCGGGCGAAGCCTTCGGTCCGGACATAGGACGGCATGATCGAGTCGGGAACCAGGCGCTTCATGTCGACCACCCTGAGGCGCAGCTGCCCCTCGTTGAGCCGCGCGCCGATGCCCTGCAGGTCCGGCGCCAGGGTACCCTGCTGGTGCGGCGGGGCGAAGGGGCCGGCATGGCAGAGCGAGCACAGGCTGCGCTGCCGGTCGGCCATCAGCGCCAAGCCGCGGGCCGGATCGCCGGGCCGCCCGGTCAGCGATCGCGGGATGGCGTCGCCCTCGACCTCGTACGGTTGCGCGGCCGCCGGCGCCGCGGCGAGCGCGGCCAGGACCAGAGGGGTCAGCCCCCTCATCCGAACACCGATCCGGTGATGGTCTGGAACCAGGCCTCGGCGTAGCGGGCCTCCATCTCCCGGACCTCCGGCGGCGCGTCGAGCGGGCTGGTGCCGCCGGCGCCCTCGACCTCGCGCAGCAGCCCCTCGGCCGGCCGGTACACCCCGGCGACCGAAATGCCGTAGCCGGGCGCGACCAGGCTGTAGCAGGTGTTGATCAGCTTCTGCTTGGCCGGCGCCTCACCGCGCAGCAGCGCGGCGACGGCGGCGGCGCAGACCTGGGCCTGGCTGTTGGCGGCGAAGGCGGATTTCGGCATGGCCCCGGCGATGGCCGCGTCGCCGATGACATGGATGCCGGGCTGCAGCCGGGATTCGAAGGTGACCGGGTCGATCGGGCACCAGCCGGTCTGGTCGGCCACGCCGGCGGCCCGGGCGATGGCGCCCGCCCGCTGCGGCGGGATGATGTTTGCCACGTCGGCGCGGTGGCTGCCGAATTCGGTGACCAGGGTCCGCGCCGCGGCGTCGACCTCGGTCACCCGGCCGCCGGAGGACAGCGGCACCCATTCCAGGAGGCCGGGATAGAGGGCGTCCCAGGCCGCCTGGAACAGCCGCTGCTTCGAGAATGCGTCCTTGGCGTCGAGCACGATCAGCTTGGAGCGCGGCTTGCGGGTCTTGAGGTAGTGGGCGATCAGGCTGGCCCGCTCATATGGCCCGGGCGGGCAGCGGAACGGGTTGGCCGGGGCGGCGATGGCGACCATGCCGCCATCCGGCATCGCCTCCAGCTGGCGGCGCAGCAGCAGCGTCTGGTCGCCCGCCTTCCAGGCATGCGGCATCGCTTCGGCGGCCGCCTGATCGTAGCCGGGCAGCGCGTCGAAGCGCAGCTCGATCCCTGGCGCCAGCACCAGCCGGTCATAGGCGAGCTCCGTCCCGTCATCGAGCCGCACCCGCCGGTAGCGGGCGTCGACCGCGGCGGCGCTGCGGTGCACGACCTCGACGCCCTCGCGCCGCAGCCCGTCATAGCCGAAGCGCTGGGCGTCGAGGTCGCGCAAGCCGGCGATCACCTCGTTGCTGAACGGGCAGGCGGTGAAGCGCTCCTCCGGCTCGACCAGCGTCACCGCC
>NZ_JANX01000633.1 GCF_000767795.1 Inquilinus limosus MP06
GCCGCGCAAGGTGAAGGCGGCGGAGGATGCTCCGGCCACCGAGCCCTCCAGCGGCGAATAACCATCCGAACCCAGCGAAAGCCCGGCCCGTGCCGGGCTTTCGTCGTTTCGGGGAACCGTGTCCCGGACCCTCCTGTTGCCTAGGTATCTCCATGAGATCCTCGCCGAAAGGAGGACCGATCATGCGCAAGACCCTGATGGCGGCGGCGTCCGCCGTTGCCCTGCTGGCGCTGCCGGCCCTGGCGCAGACGACGACGCAGCAGCCGCCCGCCACGACCACCCCCCCTTCGACCAGCGCCCCCGCGGCGGCCGCCCCGGGCGGCAACACCGTGCCGGAGGGGCAACAGCAGCTTCCCGAATCCCATATGCTCGGCTCCGACCTGATCGGCGCCAGCGTCACCAACGCCAATGGCGATTCGATCGGCAAGACCTCGGATGTGCTGGTCGACAAGGGCAGCAAGACCGTCGATGCCGTGGTCATCGATGTCGGGGGCTTCCTCGGCATCGGCTCGAAATCCGTGGCGATCCCGCTCGACAAGCTGACCATCGGCGCCCGGCCCGATGAGGGCGTGAAGACCGCCATGACCAAGGAGCAGCTGGAGGCGCTGCCCGCCTTCGAGGGCCGCAAGGCCGAGGAGCCCGCGGCCCCGGCCACCGGCACCATGGGCGGCAGCGGCACCACCGGCACCAGCGGCACCGGTACGGGCAACTAGCGTGCCCGGCTGAGTCGTCGCCGGCAGGGGCGACGAAAGAGCCACCCCGTCGGACCGGGAGCGATTCCGGACCGGCGGGGTGGTCTCATTTTGGGCTCTGCCGCGGAGACTTGCCGCCATGTCCTCGCCGTCATTGCGAGGAGGCGGGCGAAGCCGACGAAGCAATCCAGGGGCCGGTTCGCACTGACCCTGGATTGCTTCGCTGCGCTCGCAATGACGATGCTGGAATTCTGGAGTGGCTCTCAGCGGACCTTGAACAGCGGCACCAGCGGCTCGCAGCGCAGTTCGGCGCGGACCCGCTTCTGGCCGATCGCGGCCGAGAGCAGGGCGAAGACCTCGTCATAGATGGTCAGCACCCGGTCGACATCGGCCTGGCTGTGGGCATAGCTCATATTGTGGCTGCCCAGCGACAGCAGCCCGCGAGCGAAGATCTCCTGCAGCCACAGCGTCTTGATCTCGAAGGCGCTGGCGTCCGGCTGGTCCTTGATCAGCAGGAAGGTCCAGGACGGGTGGCCGGACAGGGACAGCACCTCGCCCAGCCGGTGCCGCTCGACCAGCGCCGCGGTGCCGTCGCGCAGCGCCGTGCCCAGCGTGGCCATGTGGCGGACCACCGGCTCGCGCACCACCTTGTCCAGCGTCGCCCGGGCCGCGGCCAGCGACAGCGTCTCGCCGCCCATGGTGAAGGAGAAGAAGATCTCCTCCATCTCCATCATCAGCTCGCGCCGGCCGCACACCGCCGACAGCGGATAGCCGTTGGCGACGCCCTTGCCCAGCGTGGTCAGGTCGGGGGTGACGCCGAACAGCTCCTGCGCCCCGCCATTGGCGACGCGGAAGCCGGTGATGGTCTCGTCGAACACCAGCACCGCGCCGTGCTTCGTCGCCCGCTCGCGCACCCCCTCCAGATATCCCTCGGCCGGGAAGGCGACGTTCATCGGCTCCATGACGATCGCGGCCACCTGGCCGGCATGCTCGTCCAGCAGCCGGTCCAGCGCCGCCAGGTCGTTGTAGGGGAAGCTGTGGGTCAGGGCCCGGGTCGATTCCGGCACGCCTCGGTTGCGGGCGGTGGCGCCGATATACCAGTCCTGCCAGCCGTGATAGCCGCTGACCAGCACATGGTCGCGGCCGGTATAGGCGCGGGCGACGCGGACCGCGCCGGCGGTGGCGTCCGACCCGTTCTTGCCGAAGCGCACCATCTCGGCCGACGGCACGATCGCCACCAGCCGCTCCGCCACCTCGGCCTCCAGCGGGCTCGACAGGCTGAAGATGGTGCCGTCGCCGACCTGCGCCTTCACCGCGGCGGTCACGTCCGGGTCGTTGTAGCCCAGCGTCACCGAGGCCAGGCTGTTGATGAAGTCGACATACTCATTGCCGTCGACATCCCACAGCCGGCTGCCCTGGCCGCGGGCGGCGAAATAGGGCGACACGCCGAGCGGATACTGCGTGATGCTCTTGCTGAAGGTCTGGGCGCCCAGCGGGATGGTCCGCCGGGCCCGGTCGAGCATCGCCTCGGATGCCGCATAGCGTTCTGACACTTCGGTCCTCACGGTTTGGCCAAGTCTTGTCGGGCGGCGGCGTCCTGGGCGAGCGAGCGCTCCAGGCCCTCGTTCCGCCGGTGGACGCGGTTGAGCGCGGCGATCTCCGGATGCGCCGCCAGGAACTGCACGATGTCATCGGTGCCGAAGGCCGGGTTCGCCGGGTACAGCCCGGCATAGACCGCCCGCACCAGGGCCAGGTCCTCCGGCGTGTCGACGGTCCAGCGCTGGTCCGACAGGTCGGTGTCGCCGACCAGGCTGCCCAGGCGGAACCGCTCCGGCCGGGTGTAGATGAAGCGGGTGACGTGCTCGCGCTCCGACGGCAGGTTCGCCTCGCGCCACGCCGCCTCCAGCACCTCGGCGCGCATCACCTCGGCGTCCAGCCCGTCGGGCCAGCGCAGGGTCAGCGTGTTGCAGGAATAGTCGTAGCCGCCGGCGACATGCATCTCGACCAGCCGGTCGATCAGCGCCGGGTCGGCCAGCGGGCAGTCGGCGGTCAGGCGCACGATCTGCTCCGCGCCGCTGCCGGACGCGGCGGCGTGGAACCGGTCCAGCACGTCGTCCAGGCTGCCGCGGAAGCACTCGATGCCGATCCGGGCGGCGAGGTCCGCCAGCGCATCGTCGGTGGGCTCGGTGCTGGTGGCCAGCACCAGCCGGTCCAGCGTCCGGCAGCGCCACAGCCGCTCGACCTGGCGCGCCAGCATCGGCTCGCCCAACAGGTCGGCCATCACCTTGCCGGGCAGCCGCGACGAGGACATCCGCGCCTGCAGGATCGCCAGCACCGTCATGTCCGCTCCCAATACGTCTTGTCGTCCAGGATGAAACGCCCGTCGGCCGCGATCCAGCCGGGAATTGGCTCGGCCGCCACCAGGCAGCGCAGCCCGATCTGCTCGAAGGCCATCCGCGCGGTCAGCGCCACCGCCTCGTCCCGCCAGGCTTCGGGGATGCCGTCCAGGATGACCGCCGCCTCGCCGGCGGCGCGGTCGACCGGGCCGAGCCGGACGGCGCCACGGGCGTCGCCGCCCTCCTTCGCCTGCACTGCCAGCACCGCCGTCGCGCCGGATGCGATCGGCCGCAGCGCCACAGCATCGCCGGTCAGGATCGCGGCCGGGCGGCCACCGGAGGGCCACAGGGCCGGGTTCAGCACCAGGT
>NZ_JANX01000634.1 GCF_000767795.1 Inquilinus limosus MP06
TGACCACCGGCCGATGCGGCTCCGCTACCACCTCTTTCTTCCCCAGCCGCAATGCCTGACGGGACCGAGCTGCGCGACGCCAAGAAGGCGTTCCGGGCTGCGGCGCGGGAGCGCCGTGCCGCCTATCACGCCGCGCACGGCGCCGGGGCGGGCGAGCGGCTGCGCGACAACGTGCTGCGGGCGATCCCGCTGCCGCCCGGCGGGGTGGTCAGCGGCTACCTGCCGATCGACGACGAGCTCGATCCGCTGCCGCTCCTGCGCGCCGCGATCGACCGCGGCCATGCCGCCTGCGTGCCGGTGGTGCAGGGCAGGGGCCAGCCACTGGTGTTCCGCGACTGGACGCCCGAGGCGCCGCTGGTCGATGGCGTGTTCGGCGTGTCGGTGCCGGCACCCTCGGTGCCGGAGCGGGTGCCGGATCTTCTGTTCGTGCCGCTGCTCGGCTTCGACCGCAAGGGCTTCCGCATGGGCTACGGCGCCGGCTTCTACGACCGCACCCTGGCCGGGCTGCGGGCGCGGAAGACCGTGCTGGCGGTCGGCATCGGCTATGCCGGGCAGGAGGTCACGGCGGTGCCGGTCGGCCTGCACGACGAGGCCCTGGATTGGATCGTGACGGATCGCGAGGCGATCCGCATTGGTGTGTGAGACGGATTTCGGATGCGCATTCTGTTCCTGGGTGATGTCGTCGGCCGTGCCGCCCGCGTGGCGGTGATGGAGCAGGTGCCGCGGCTGCGCCAGCGCCTCGACCTCGACTTCGTGGTGGTCAATGGCGAGAACTCGGCCGGCGGCTTCGGCATCACCCCGAAGATCGCCGAGGAGTTCTACGAGTCGGGCGTCGATTGCCTGACCACCGGCAACCATGTCTGGGACCAGCGTGAGCTGCTGGGCACCATCGACCGCGACTCGCGGATGGTGCGCCCGGCCAATTTCCCGGCCGGCACGCCGGGGCGCGGGGCCACCCTGCTGCAGGCTCGCGGCGGCCGCCAAGTGCTGGTGGTCAACATCATGGCGCGGCTGTTCATGGACGCGCTGGACGATCCCTTCGCCGCGGTCGACCGGCTGCTGGCCGACATGGCAATGCCGGGCGTGGTCGATGCCATCATCGTCGACTTCCACGGCGAGGCGTCGAGCGAGAAGATGGCCATGGGCCATCACCTGGACGGAAGGGTGACGCTGGTGGTCGGCACCCACACCCACATTCCGACCGCGGACCTGCACATCCTGCGCGGCGGCACCGCCTACCAGACCGACGCCGGCATGTGCGGCGACTATGACAGCGTCATCGGCATGGTGAAGGAGCCGGCGGTCGCCCGTTTCATCCGCAAGATGCCGACCGAGCGGCTGACGCCGGCGGAGGGCCAGCCGACGATCTGCGGCCTGGTGCTGGAGACCGACGAGACCACGGGACTCGCCCGCAAGGTCGAGCCGCTGCGGATCGGCGGCCGGTTGGCGCCGGCCTGGCCGAGCGGCTTCGGCCCAGCCGAGCCCACTGGCTGAGCCATTCATCTGATTTCTTTGAAATTGCGCCTATCTGATTGCTGGGAAACGGAATATCCGTGCCTGGAAATATTCGTGCCCCTTCCCTCCGGGCCACAGAACCGCCATAATCTGGGCCTAACGCGGCGCCAGTGAGCGTGCGGTGGCGCTTGCCGTCGCCCGTCCGGCCGCATATCTCTCGCGCCGCGAACTCTCCAAGTCAGTCAGGCACTGCCCATGGCCGGTCATTCACAGTTCAAGAACATCATGCACCGCAAAGGCGCGCAGGACGCCAAGCGGGCCAAGATCTTCACCAAGCTCCAGCGCGAGATCACCGTTTCCGCCAAGCTCGGCCTGCCCGACCCGGCGATGAACCCGCGCCTGCGCGCCGCCATCCAGGCCGCGCGCAAGGAGAACATGCCGAAGGACAACATCGACCGGGCGATCAAGCGCGCCACCGGTGACGGCAACGACAGCGACTATGTCGAGATCCGCTACGAGGGCTACGGCCCGGCTGGCATCGCCGTGATCGTCGAGGCGTTGACCGACAACCGCAACCGCACCGCGGCGGATGTCCGTTCGATCTTCGCCAAGCATGGCGGGTCGCTGGGCGAGACCAACTCGGTCAGCTTCATGTTCAACCGGGTCGGCGAGCTGGTGTTCCCGATCAAGGCGGCCAGCGCCGATGCCATGTTCGAGGCGGCGCTGGAGGCCGGCGCCGACGACGTGCAGAGCGATGACGAGACCCACACCGTGACCACCACGGTCGAGGGCTTCGCCGCCGTGCGCGATGCGCTGGAGGAGAAGTTCGGCGCGCCGGATTCCTCGGGCTTGGTCTGGCGGCCGCTGAACAGCGTGGCGCTGAACGAGGAGCAGGCGGCGTCACTGCTGAAGCTGCTCGACACGCTCGAGGACAGCGACGACGTGCAGCGGGTCTCGGCCAATTTCGAGATCCCCGACGACGTCATGGCGCGGCTCACGGCCTGAGCCGGCGGAGGGGATATGGAGCGCGGGATGGCGAAGACAGGGGGGATGGGGCGCCGATGAGGATCCTCGGCCTCGACCCCGGGCTGCGCCACACCGGCTGGGGCGTCCTGGATGTCGACGGCAACCGGTTGCGCTACATCGCCGACGGCAGCGTCGATTCCGACGACAAGGCCGACCTCGCCATCCGCCTGGTGCAGCTGCATGACGGGCTGGCCGCGGTGCTGCGGGAATGGGCGCCGGACGAGGCGGCGGTCGAGGAGACCTTCGTCAACAAGAACCCGACCTCGACCCTGAAGCTGGGCCTGGCCCGCGGCGTTGTGCTGCTGGTGCCGGCCCTGGCCGGGCTGCGGGTCGCGGAATACGGCGCCAACCACATCAAGAAGTCGGTGGTCGGCGCCGGCCATGCCGACAAGACCCAGGTGCAGCATATGGTGCGCATGCTGCTGCCCGGCACCACCTTCCGGACCCCGGACGCGGCCGATGCGCTGGCCGTGGCGATCTGCCATGCCCATCACCGCCAGACTGAGGCCAGCATCGCCGGCATCCGGCTGCAGGTGGCGCGATGATCGCCCGGCTGCGCGGCCTGCTGGACAGCGCCGGGGCCGACCATGCGGTGATCGACTGCAGCGGCGTCGGCTATCTGGTGTTCTGCTCGCGCCGCACCCTCGGCCTGCTCGGCGGCCCGCGCGAGGCGGTGGCGCTGCATGTCGAGACCCATGTGCGCGAGGACCACATCCATCTCTACGGCTTCGCCGACACGACGGAGCGCGACTGGTTCCGCCTGCTGACCACGGTGCAGGGGGTGGGCGCCAAGGTGGCGCTGGCCATCCTGTCGGTGCTGTCGCCGGACCAGGTGGCCACCGCCGTCGCCGCCGGCGACAAGGCGATGCTGGCCCGGGCCGAGGGCGTCGGGCCGAAGCTGGCCGGCCGCAT
>NZ_JANX01000635.1 GCF_000767795.1 Inquilinus limosus MP06
ATCAGCGGCGTGTAGGCGAAGCGGGCCAGGCCCAGCCCGACCAGCGAGGCGCAGAGCCCCGCGGCGGCGAAGCGCCAGGCCTGCCCGGCCTCGGGCGGGGAATGATGGGCATGGCCGTGGGAACCGGACCGGTGAGGTGTCGCGCTCATGGGCCAAAGCTAGGCGCGCGCTCCCACCGGCGGGAGCGATTAGTTCAGATGGAAGCCATCATCATCAGCGATGGCTTCGCACCAGTGCCAGCGGCTCCGCCGCCCGCGGCACGGGCGACGGCCGCGCGATCCTGAGGAAGGCGGACAGGGCGCTGGACGGGTGCGCGTCGATGCGGCGGATGAAGACGGTGTCCACCCGCTCGGTCCAGGCCGGCGGGCGGAAGGCCCTGATCCGCCGGTCGCGCAGCGCCTGGGTGACCACGCCCTTCGGCAGCAGCGAGATGCCCATGCCGGCGGCGACGCAGCCGATGATGCCGTCCAGCGTGCCGATCTCGATCACCTTGACCTTGACGATGCCCTGGGCCGCCAGGACGCTCTCCAGCCGCTGCCGGTAGGCGCAGTCGGAGCGGAAGGCGACGATCTTCAGCCCGGCGAGGGTGCCGAGGTCCTCGAGATCCGCCACCGAGGGCGCGGCGATGATCGCCATCTCCTCGGCGAAGATGGTCTCGGCCTCCAGCTCCGGATGGTCGACCGGGCCGGCGACGAAGGCGCCGTCCAGCTCGCGCGCGATCACCGCCCGGGTCAGCCAGGGCGTCGTGCCGGTGGTCAGCGACAGGTCGACATCGGGATGGGCCTGGGTGAAGGCGGCCAGCACGTCCGGCAGCCGCAGGCCGGCCGTGGTCTCCATGCTGCCGATCGACAGCGGCCCGCGCGGCGTGCCGTCATCCTGCGCCGCCCGCTTGGCCTGGCGGATCAGGTCGGCGATCTGCACCGCGAAGGGGCGCAGGCGCCGCCCGGCCGCGGTCAGCACCACGCCGCGGCTGTGCCGCTCGAACAGCGGCGTGCCCAGCTCCTCCTCCAGCGCCCGGATCCGGGCGGTGACGTTGGACTGGACGGTGTTGAGCTCGGCCGCCGCCCGGCCGATGCCGCCGGTCCGGGCCACCGCCTCGAACACCTTGAGATCCTTGTCGTTCACGATGCGCGCCCGCGAATCCGTCCGGGGAAGATATCGTGATAATATGGGAAGACATGGCGGCAGGGCGACATGGACGCGGCATTACCGAAACGTAAGTACGCGGCCCCGGGGCTTTCCCCTACTCTCCCGCCCCGGGTCGAACGCCCGCGGCCCCGTCTCGGCGTGCGACGGTCCGGCGGGAGCGATGCTCTCTCGGCGTGGTCCGGTCCGTCACGCCGGCGATCCGCTGTCCGAGAGCCTGACACGCCCATGCAGATCCTCCTGATCGAAGACGACAACGAGACGGCCCAGCACATCATCGGGTCGCTGCGCGACGCCGGCCACACGGTCGAGCACAGCCTGACCGGCACCGACGGCTTGGCCCGCGCCGCGGCCGCCCGCACGGGCTGCGCGCCCCGGCTGCTGATCGTCGACCGCATGCTGCCGGACATCGACGGCATCACCCTGGCCCGTCGGATGCGGGCCGAGGGCAACACGGTGCCGATCCTGTTCCTGACCACGCTGGGCGGCGTCAGCGACCGGGTCGAGGGGCTGAACGCCGGCGGCGACGACTACCTGGTCAAGCCCTTCGCCCTGGCGGAGCTGCTGGCCCGGGTCGACGCCCTGGCCCGCCGCGCCGGCGCCGTCGCGGTCGAGACCGCGATCCGCGTCGCCGATCTCGAGATCGACCTGCTGAAGCGCACCGCCACCCGGGCCGGCCAGGCGATCGACCTGCAGCCGCGCGAGTTCAAGCTGCTGGAGTACCTGATGCGGCACTCCGGCCAGATCGTCACCCGCACCATGCTGCTGGAGCATGTGTGGGAGTTCCATTTCGAGCCGCAGACGACGGTGGTGGAGACCCATATCAGCCGGCTGCGCAGCAAGATCGACCGCGGTTTCGACCTGCCCCTGCTGGATACGGTCCGCGGCGTCGGGTACTGCCTCCGTGATCCTGGTTAGCTCCTGGGCTAGACTCGTCCGCACCGCGACGTTCCGGCTGGCCGCCGGCTTCGCCGCGCTGTTCAGCGTCTCGATCATCGTGGTGTCGAGCATCACCTACATGGCGATGACGCAGTATTCCGACCAGCAGATCGACCTCTCGATCAGCTCGGAGATGAAGGCCGTGCGCGACTCCGTCGCCGGCACCTCGGCCCCGGAGATCGTCAAGGCGATCAACGACCGCATCACCGACATCGACCCGGACTATTTCTACTACGCGCTGGAGGATTCCGACGGCGGCGTGCTGGCCGGCAACCTGCGGCCGGTGCCGGCCGTCACCGGCTGGGCCGACATCCCGCTGGACACCACCGACGGCAGCGGCGCCGCCGAGCGCCACACCATCCGCGGCCTGGGCGTCGACCTGACGCCGGAGCTGCACCTGTTCATCGGCCGCGACACGCAGGACCTGGACGAGCTGCAGGAGGGCATCACCCGCTTCTTCCTGGCCGGCGCCGCGGCGACGGTGCTGCTGGCGCTGGCCAGCGGCCTGGTGCTGAGCGCGCGCTTCCTGCGCCGGGTCGAGGCCGTGAACACCGCCGCCCGCCACATCATGGACGGCCATCTCGACGAGCGGGTGCCGAGCCGCGGCAAGGGCGCCGACGAGTTCGACCGCCTGGCCGACAACCTGAACGCGATGCTGGACCGCATCCAGCAGCTGATGCAGGGGCTGCACCAGGTCTCCAGCGACATCGCCCACGACCTGCGGACGCCGCTGTCGCATATGCGACAGCGGCTGGAGGCGGCGCGGCTGAAGGCGACCTCCGCCGACGACTACGACGCCGCGGTGGAGCGGGCGGTGGCCGATATCGACGGCATCCTCGGCGTCTTCGCGGCGCTGCTGCGCATCGCCCAGATCGAGTCCGGCGCGCGGCGCGAGGGCTTCGCGCCGGTCGACCTGTCGGGGGTGTTCGAGACCATCATCGACACCTACGGCCCGGTCGCGGACGACGCCGGATACCGGCTGGCCGGCACGGTGACGCCGGGCCTGCGCATCCGCGGCGACCGGCAGCTGCTGACCCAGATGCTGGCCAATCTGGTGGAGAACACCATCCGCCACACCCCGCCCGGAACCGAGATCGCGGTGTCGCTGGCGCCGGGGCCGGACGGGCCGGTCGGCCAGGTGCGCGACACCGGCCCCGGCATTCCGGAGGCGGCGCGCGAGAAGGTGTTCCAGCGCTTCTTCCGGCTCGATGCCGCCCGGATGACCCCCGGCAGCGGGCTGGGCCTGAGCCTGGTGGCGGCGGTGGCGCAGCTGCACGAGATCCGGGTGGCGCTGGCGGACAACC
>NZ_JANX01000636.1 GCF_000767795.1 Inquilinus limosus MP06
TCCCACGGCGCGACGCCCCCTCCCCCTACCCCCTCCGCAGGGGGAGGGGGGACTGGATGGTGCGGGTAGGGAGAACGGTTCCCGGCGAGCCGTCACCCCGCCGCATGGTACGGGATGACGTATGGCCCTTCCGGGATGATCGCTACCGCCGGATCGTTCGACCGGGCCACGCTGGCGGCGATGGCGGCGTCCAGATCGTCGACCAGCTCCGTCCCGGTGATCCCCCGCTCGGCCGCGCCGAGGCCGGTGGTGTAGAGCTCGACCCGGCCGAGGCGCAGCGATTTCAGCTGCATCTCGGTCTGCCACTCGTCGATCTCGGCCAGGGACTTCGCCGTCAGCGTCGCCAGGAACCGCTCCGGCCCCAGCTCGACCAGCCGGGTCTGGGCGTCGCGGAACTCGGGCGACCCGAAGCCCTCCGAGCATTCCGAGGCGATGATCAGCGTGCCGCCCGGCGCCAGGATGTCGAGCGGCGTCACCATGCCCTTGATCGTCTGATAGTAGGTCTTGTCCAGCGGATAGCCGGCCGAGGAGGTCACCACCGTCTTGAACTTGCGCGGCACCGGCACGCGGGTGGCGCCGCTGACGAAATCGACCGCCGCGGCGTGGCTGGCGATGATCTCGCCGAAGGTAACGCAGACCAGGTCGCGGGCCTCGTCCAGCACCGTGTTCAGGCCGTAGACCTCGCCCAGCAGGCCGACGATCTGCAGCTGCTCCTCATGCAGCGGGTTGCCGACCAGGTTGCACTGGACCGCCAACGGGTCCTCCATGAACCGGGCCGAATGGAAGGTGCGGATGGTCTCGTGATGGGCGACGCCGGGGGCGATCACCTTGCGGCCGCCGGACCAGCCGGCCATGAAATGCGGCTCCACCAGCCCGGTGGCGATGCGCAGATCGGCCTCGACGAACTGACGGTCGATCTTCACCGGCGTGCCGCGCGTCGCGGTGCGGCCGAAATCGACATGGGCGGCATCGTCTCGGGCGTCGTGATTGTCGACCCGGACATGCTCCAGCACCCAGGGGTCGCCCACCAGCTCGGCCAGCTCCTCGCCCAGATTGGGCCGGTGCAGGCCGGTGGCGACCAGGATGCTGATGCGGTCGAGCGGGATGCCCGACGCCACCATGGTCTCGACCATCGGCCGCAGGAACAGCCTGTTCGGCACCGGCCGGGTGATGTCGCAGATCAGGATGCAGGCGCTGCGCCGGCCGCGCGCCAGCTCGGCCAGCGCTGGCGCGCCGATCGGCTGCGCCAGCGTCTGGCGGATCGCGGCCTGCGGATCGGGCAGCTTCGGCAGCGGCTGCTTGCGCACCACCGTCGGCTGCACGCCCGCCGGCAGGCGGATCGGCAGATGGCCGCGGCCATAGGAGAGGGTGAGGTCCGCTGAGGTCACGGTGCTGCTCCGTTCGGCAAGGCCGGGATGATGGCCCCGATTTCGGAGCCCATCAATGCCGACCTGCCCGGGAGCCGCAAATTGTATGACAACCCTGCGACAAGGCTGGACCGGGGCGCAGCGGCGCGGGCTCCCGGCCCGCTACTTCAGCGTGATCACGACCGCATCGCCGCCGAGGCTCAGCATCAGGCCGGTGCGCTTGGCCTTGAGGCGCATCACCACGCCCTTGTCGTTCTTCAGCCACAGCACACCGCCGCTCTCCTCGCCGATGGCGAAGCCGTAGCGGCCCTGGACGTAGGCCCCCTCGAAGTCGTCGGCCTTCTTCAGGTCATAGACCTCGCCGGTGGCCTCGAGCGTCGACACGCCGATGCCGCCGATCCCCAGCCCCGAGACCATGAAGGGATAGGATCTGCCCTGGAACCGCAGGGTGCCGTCGCCGGTGTTACCGCTACCGATGAAGGCGGCCTGGACCTGATGCATCTCGACGGTCCCGGCCGGGGTCCGGTTCTTGACCGTCTCGGTGGCGGTGCCGCCGCCCTGCCTGGCGCACGCGGCCAGCAGAAGCGCGGCCGCAAGGACAATCCGGCGACGAGTCCTCGCAGAACCGAATGCCATCATGTGCTCCCCCTTCTTTATATCGCGTTCTGAATTCCCGGCGAGTTGTCGCTGCCGGAATGGCATTTGAAAATCCTTACATTCCTCATTCTGGACAGAAAAACACATGATGCTCAATGATTTTGAGGCGAGCACTGGCGGAGAACCCGCATACAATACTATGGAACCGAAACTATTCCGGGAACACCGCCGCGGGCGACACGTTCGCCGAGCGCATCGCCCGCGGCATGCGGCAGCCCTTCAATCGGCCGAGGCCGGGCGCCTCACTTGATGTCGCTCTTCCCGAGCTTCGGCCAGTTGGCATTGGCCTTGGCGATATAGCCCTCGGGGTCCTTGGCCCAGGTGTCGCGGACGCCGAGGTCGTAGTTCAGGTACAGCCGGCCGTCGACGATCGACCACGCCTCGGGCTCGATCTTCACCAGGTAGCCGCGCGAGGTGCCGTAGGCGCAGAAGCCGCCGAAGGCCGGCATGTACTTCTCCGGGTCGGCCTCGAACAGCGCCTTGTCCTCGGCGCTGGCGAACCACCAGGTGGCGCCGTCATGCTGCACGGCGAAGTCGGGGCTGCCCTGGTGCGGCTTGCCCTCGCGGAAATACGCCACGGGGTCGTAGCCGCGGATCGCCACATTCTCGGCCGGCGCGCCCAGCGTGTTCACCGGGTGCTGCGCATCCTGCGCCCGCGCGGCCAGGGGCGAGAGGAAGGCCAGCGCGGCCAGCGCCAGCAAGGTGCGTCGGAACATGATCGGCTCCTTTCGGGGATGCGGGGTCACTGGGCCAGCAGCGCTGATGCGCGCAGCCGGGCCAGCTCCTCCTCCAATTCGCGGATGCGCCGGTCCTTGCGGGCCAGCTCGCGGGCGGCCTCATCGGGCCGCTTCGGGTCGCCGGGGCGGGCGTCGGGGGTCATGGCAGAACCTCGCTCGTGATCGGGGTTGCGGGCAGGCCCAGCGCGCTCAGGGCGCCGTCCAGCCAGGTGGCCCGCACCTCATGCCCGCGATCGTGCAGGCACAGGGTGATCGGGCCGCGCTCGCAGCCCTCCGCCTGGGCGCAGGCGATGCCGGCGACCGTCACCGGCGTGTCGACGCCCAGCCGGCAGCCGGCGCGCTCCCCCAGCACCGTCAGGCTCAGGAAGGTGTCGCCCTGGTGCCAGCGGTCGCCGATGGCGCGGCCGGCCAGGGGAAAGGTGCGGTCGGCGCGGCCGTGGAAGTGGACGAGCGGCGGCGGTGCCGTCTCGCAGTCGCCGGGCCGCGGCAGCGGGTCCCAGAACACGCCGGAGAAGGTGACGGCGCCGGCCACGCGGTCGCCGAGATGGCAGGCGACAGTCCAGGCCATCGACGCGCCCTGGGAGAAGCCGCCGACCACCACCCGGTCGGGCCGAAGCCGAAGC
>NZ_JANX01000637.1 GCF_000767795.1 Inquilinus limosus MP06
GTCCGCGGCTACTACGGCGACCACGCCCATTCGGTGATCGACCCCGCGCGCAAGCAGGCCTATGACGCGGCGGTCGCGCCGCTGCACGATGCGCTGGCGCAGGTCGAGGCGATGGTCGACCGCTACCGCCGCACCGGCGACCCGGCGGCCGCACGCTGCGCCGCGCAATGGCTCGACCGCTTCGCCCGCGACGGGGTGCTGCTGGGCGAGGTCCGCGGCAACCAGTCGGTCTATGTCCAGGGCTGGATGCTGGGCGGGCTGGCCGTGTCCTGGCTGAAGCTGCGCGGCGACCGCGACCCCGCGGACATCGACTCCCGCCACCGGATCAAGAACTGGTTCTCCGCCCTGGCGGACCGCAACCTGGCCTATTACAGCCCCGGCCGGGCGACCCGCACCGACACCCGCAACAACCACCGCTACTGGGCCGGCTTCGCCGTGGCGGCGGCGGGCATCGCCACCGGCCGGGCCGAGCTGCTGGACTGGGGCATCGCCAGCTACCGCCTGGGCGCCGCCCAGGTGGACGAGGACGGCATGCTGCCGCTGGAGGCGGCGCGGCAGGGCCGGGCCTTGCACTACCACCTGTTCGCCGCCGCGCCCCTGGTGATGATCGCGGAGCTGGCGGCCGTCAACGGCGTCGACCTCTATCCGGAGGCGAACGGCGCCCTCGGGCGGCTGGTGGAGCGGGCGCTGTCGGGGCTGCAGGATCCGCGCCGCTTCGCCGAGCGGGCCGGCGCGCCGCAGGAGGATCCCGGTCGCGAGACCTGGGCCTGGGTCGTGCCCTATCTGCATCGGGTTCCCCAGGCCCGGGCGGAGCTGCCGGCCGGCGCCGACCTGTCGCGCGGCACCCTGTATCTGGGCGGGCTGCCGCCGGATTGACCGGCATGCGGGGCAGCGATGCGCCGATGTCGGACTGCGCCCGGCGCGACTCGTGCTAGGAACAAAGGCCGAACGCTTCCCGCCGCCCAGGCGAGTCCCATGCCTTTCGATGCCTGTCCCGAACGCGCCGCCCCAGCGCGGCGTGCCGCCCGACTTGCCGCGCTCAGCCTCGGCGTCGTGGTGGTCCAGATCGACGTCACCGTCGTCAATGTCGCGCTCGATCAGATCCAGGGCCTCATGCAGGGTGGCGTCGCCGCGCTGCAATGGGTGGTGAACGGCTACACCCTGGCCTTCGCCAGCCTGCTGCTGACCGGCGGCGCGCTGGGCGATCGCTTCGGGGCGCGGCGCCTGTACCTGGCCGGCTTCGCCCTGTTCACCCTGGCGTCGCTGGCCTGCGGCCTGGCGCCGACCGGCACGGTGCTGATCGCGGCCCGCGTCGCCCAGGGGCTGGGCGGGGCGCTGCTGATGCCCTGTTCCCTGGCCCTGGTCGCCCATGCCTATCACGACCCGGGCGAGCGGATGCGGGCGATCGGCATCTGGGCCGGGGCCGGCGGCATGGCGATGGTGGCCGGGCCGGTGGTCGGCGGCGTGCTGGTCGCGCTGTTCGGCTGGCGCAGCATCTTCCTGATCAACCTGCCGATCGGCGCGGTCGGCCTGTGGCTGACGCTGCGCTTCACCACCGAGACCGAAGGCCGCCACAACCGCGCCCTCGACCTGCCGGGCCAGATCCTGGCGATCGTCGCGCTGGTGGCGCTGACCGGGTCGATCATCGAGGGCGAGCCGCTGGGCTGGACCAGTCCCCTGGTGATGGGCGGGGCGGCGCTGTTCCTGCTCGCCGGCATCGGCTTCCTGCTGGTCGAATCCCGCAGCGCGGCGCCGATGATGCCGCTTGGCCTGTTCCGCCACCCGGTGTTCTCGGCCGTCTCGCTGATCGGCTTCCTGCTGAATGCCGGCTATTACGGCTCGACCTTCCTGCTCAGCCTCTACTTCCAGGGGCCTCTGGGCCTGTCGCCGCTGCTCACCGGCCTCGCCTTCGTGCCGATGACCGGGCTGATCGCCTTCGTCAACGTCTTCGCCGGCCGGGTCGCGGCGCGGCACGGGGCGCGGCTGCCGATGGTGTCGGGTCTGTGTCTGACCGTCGCCGGCTTCGCCGCCCTGGCGCTGGCGCTGACCCCGACGGCGGATTATGGCGGCCTGTGGTGGACGCTGCTGCTGATCGGCTGCGGCACGGCGCTGACGGTGCCGCCGATGACCGCGGCGCTGCTGGCGACGGTCGACCGCGCCCGCTCCGGCATCGCCTCGGGCGTGCTCAACTCGCTGCGCCAGACCGGCGGCGCCATCGGCGTCGCCGTGCTCGGCGCGATCGGCGGCGGCGGGATGTCGGTCGACGGCATGCGGCTGGCGATGGCGCTCAGCGGCGGCGTGCTGGTGTTCGCCCTGCTGGCCGCGGTGATCTGGGTGCGCAAACCGTCACGCTAGGGCCGGCCGGCGGGCCTTGCTCTTCTGCAGCCGGCGCAGCCCGGCCAGCGCGGTGACGGCCAGGCCGGCGCCCAGCACGATCCAGGCCGGGCGGGGCCCGAAGGCGAAGATCAGGTTGGCGCGCAGCACCCGCATCGGGTCGACGCCGGTGAACAGCCCGTACATCGCCGCCTCGCCGCCGGCCGTGACCAGGGCGGTGACCACCGACAGCGCCGCCAGCATCCACAGCGGCAGCCCGTCGCCGCGGCCCAGGCGGGCGTCCAGCACGCGCCAGGCCAGGAGCCAGATGGTGAAGCCTGCCAGCATGGTCGGGATGGCGACGTCGACCTTCGACTGCATCACCCCATGCACCAGCCCCAGCACCACGATCGGGTAGATCAACTGGTGCAGCCGCTGCCAGCGCTTGCCGCCCAGCCGCTTGATCATGGCGTCGGTCGAGGTGGCCAGGAGCGGCATCAGCCCCAAGAGCGCCAGGAAGCCGATGGTCAGGTACAGGCGTTTGACGATCTCCGACGCCACGAAGCCCAGGTCGAAATGCTGGGTGGCGGCGTAGCCGGTCAGATGGATCAGCACATAGGTGGCGGCGGCGACGCCGATCATGCGGCGGACCAGGACCAGCTGCGGCCAGCGCAGCGCCCGCTTCAGCGGCGTGATGGCCAGGCCGATGACCAGGAAGTACAGCGTCCACAGCCCGATGGCGCGCTGGAAGGTCTGCACCGGGTCGGCGCCCAGGTCGCCGGCCAGCAGCCGCCCGCCATACCAGAGGCCGGGCAGCAGCAGCAGGACGAAGACCACGGTCTTCAGCCAGGAGAAGCGGCCGGCACGGTCGGTGAAGGGCGAGCGCATGGGGTCCTCGACGGGCGCGGTCGGATGGCGGCCACGGGGACAGGATAACGCGGCCATCCCTCTATACGGAGCGGAAGGCCGGGACGTTTCATGACATCGGGTTTATGTGGGCTGTCCGAGGAGAGAAAGTGTGAGTGCCTCTCCCGCTTGCGGGAGAGGTCGGAGACGCGAAGCGGCTCC
>NZ_JANX01000638.1 GCF_000767795.1 Inquilinus limosus MP06
CACCAGCACCCGCTTGCCCGCCGCCACTGCATAACGATGAGCGTAGCGATGCGCCGCGCCGGCCAGCATCACGCCGGGGCGGTCATTGTTCGGGAACACCAGCGGCTGTTCGATCGCCCCGGCCGCGACCACGATCGCCGTGGCTCGGATGGTCCAGAAGCGCTGGCGCGGCAGGTGCGCCGGCGGCTCGGCCAGATGGTCGGCGACGCGCTCGACCAGCCCGACCGTGCCGTGGTCGTAGATCCCGAAGGCGGTGCCGCGCGGCACCAGCGTCACCCGGTCGCCGAAGCCCCGCAGCGTCGCCAGCCGGTCCGCCACCCAATCCGTCGCCGGGCGGCCCTCGACCGGTTCGTCCTCGCCGAGCAGGCTGCCGCCGAAGCGGTCGCCCTCGTCGCACAGGATCACCCGGGCGCCGGCCTCGGCCGCGGCCAAGGCGGCGCTCAAGCCCGCCGGTCCGCCGCCCACCACCAGCACGTCGCAGAAGGCGTGGCGGCGCTCATAGCGGTCGGGGTCGGTCTCCGTCGGCGCGGTGCCCAGGCCGGCGGCGCGGCGGATGATCCGCTCATAGACCGGCTCCCAGAACGAGGCCGGCCACATGAAGGTCTTGTAGTAGAAGCCGGCCGGGAACACCGGGGCCAGCAGGCCGTTGACCACGCCCAGCGCGTCGAAGCTCAGCGACGGCCAGCGGTTCTGGCTGTTGGCGGCCAGCCCGTCGTACAGCTCGACCATGGTGGCGCGGGTGTTCGGCTCGTGCCGGCCGCCGCTGCGCAGCTCAACCAGCGCGTTCGGCTCCTCCGACCCGGCGGACAGGATGCCGCGCGGCCGGTGATACTTGAAGCTGCGGCCGACCAGGCGCACGCCGTTGGCCAGCAGCGCCGAGGCCAGCGTGTCGCCGGGATGGCCCTCATAGCGCTGGCCGTCGAAGGTGAAGCCGAGCCGCGCCGACCGGTCGATCAGCCCGCCCCGGGCCAGGCGATGGGAGGTCATCGTCCACTCTCCGCCACCGGGCGCCGCATCGGTTCGGCCGCCGTGATCTCATGGGTCAGCGTGTCGCGCGTGACCAGGATCCAGGACCGGCAGCCATAGCTGTGCTGCCAATATTCGCGATGCGAGCCGCGCGGGTTGTCGTGGCGGTAGACATGGTCGAACCAGGGCGCCGCCGCCGTCTCCTCATGCGCCGGGCGCGGCGTCTCGGCATCGCCGCCATAGAAGAACTCGGACAGGTCGCGCGGGCCGCACCAGGGGCAGGGGATTCGCATGTCGTCCGCTCCTCAGTGCCGGTTCGCGATTGGCCCGACGCCGTTCTCGTCGATGATCCGGCCGCGCTCGAACCGGTCGAGCGCGAAGGGCCGGTTCAGTTCGTGCGGTGCGCCGTTGGCGATGGTGTGGGCGCAGACCCAGCCGGAGCCGGGGATGGCTTTGAAGCCGCCATAGCACCAGCCCATGTTGAGATAGAGCCCGTCGATCGGCGCCAGGCCGATGATCGGGCTGCCATCCATCGACATGTCCATCACCCCGGCCCAGTGCCGCAGGATGCGGGTGCGCGACAGGTTGGGCATCAGCGCGATGGCGGCGGTGGCGATGTCCTCCACCACCGGCAGGTTGCCGCGCTGGGCGTAGGAGTTGTAGCCGTCCAGGTCGCCGCCGAAGACCAGCCCGCCCTTGTCGGACTGGCTGATGTAGAAATGGCCGCTGCCGCCCCAGGAGAAGACGTGGTCGACCACCGGCTTCAGCCCCTCGCTGACGAAGGCCTGCAGCAGATGGCTCTCGATCGGCAGCTTGAGGCCGAGCTTGCGGGTGAGGGTGGAGGAGGAGCCGGCGGTGGCCAGGCAGACCCGGTCGGCGCTGATCGGACCCTTGGCCGTCATCACCCCGGTCACGCGCTCGCCGTCGCGCAGGAAGTCCAGCACCTCGCAATCCTCGATGATGTCGACGCCGAGATTGCTGGCGCCGCGGGCGAAGCCCCAGGCCACCGCGTCGTGCCGGGCGGTGCCGGCGCGGCCCTGGCGCATGCCGCCATAGATCGGGAACAGCGCGTTGTCGGAATAGTCGAGGTTCGGCGCCATCCGGCGCAGATCGTCCGGCTCCAGCCACTCGGCGTCGATGCCGGCCAGGCGCATGCCGTTGCCGCGGCGGCGCAGCGCCATGGCGTTGCCCACCGACGTCGCCAGGAAGATCGAGCTGCGGGCCGAGAACATGACGTTGTAGTTCAGCTCCTCGCTGAGGCCGTGCCACAGCTTGAGCGACCATTCGTAGAAATGCTGGTTGTCCGGCAGCAGGTAGTTGGAGCGGACGATGGTGGTGTTGCGGCCGACATTGCCGCCGCCGATCCAGCCGCGCTCGATCAGCGCGACATTGGTGATGCCGTGGTTGCGGGCCAGGTAATAGGCGGTGGACAGGCCATGCCCGCCGCCGCCGACGATGACGACATCGTAGCTTTTCTTCGGCGTCGCCTTGCGCCACGCCGGCTCCCAGCCGCGATGACCGCCCAGCGCCTTCCGCGCCAGCGAGAAGAAGGAATAACGCTGCATCCTCGCGCCCGCCTCCGCCGGGTTAGCCCGGCACCTCCCGATCCTGCCTGTACAGTACACCACTGTATGTTGGAGGGAAGAGGGATGTCGGCGGGAGCGTTGCGGCTGCATAGGGATATACGGCGGCCGGACACAATTCCGCTTTGATTCCGAGTCACCGTCGCGGCTGGCCGACCGCGGGTCGGCAGGAGAGGACATGATGACCGGCATCACCACCGGAAGGCTGGCATCCGGTGCCTGGCGGATCGGCGGGGTCGGCGCCCTGGCGCTGCTGGTGGCCTGCGGGCCGACGCCGTCGGAGATGCAGTTGAACTACGCCGCGCAGCAATGCTCCTACGGCGATCCCTACGCCTGCAACGCGTTGCGCCAGCTGTCCTACCGGGCGCAGGTCGAGCGGCAGCAGCAGGACGCCAACACCGCGCTGGCGGTGGGCGCGCTGGCGATCGGCGGCCTCGCCATAGCCGCGGCCGCGGCGGATGACGATCACTACGACGGCTGGCGCCACCGGCGCTGGCGCGGCGATGGCTGGGGCCGTCGCGGTTGGGGGCGTCACCGCTGGTGAGATCGCCCGCCGCCTAGCGCCGCGCCACCACCAGCGCGTCGACGGCGACGGCACCGCGCGGCAGGGCCAGGATCGGATTGACGTCGATCGCCTCGACCAGATCGCCGAGCGCCGCCGCGAGGGCGGAGAAGCGTGCCGCCGCCGCGGCCAGGGCGTCGATATCGGCGGCCGGGGCGCCGCGGGCGCCGTCCAAGAGGGGGCGCAGCCGCAGCCGGTCGATCAGCCGCCGCGCCTCGGCAGCATCGAAGGGCGGCAGCGCGAAGGCGGCGTCCT
>NZ_JANX01000639.1 GCF_000767795.1 Inquilinus limosus MP06
CTGGTGGCCGCCGGCCAGCCGCTGGAGCAGGCGCTGGTGACGCTGTCCGCCGGCACCGGCCCGGTCCCCGCCATGGCCGCCCAGGTGCTGGCCCGGGTGCGGGCCGGCGCCAGCCTGAGCACGGCGCTGGAGGAGCAGGGGCCGGTGTTCCCGAAGCTCTACGTCAACATGGTCCGCGCCGGCGAGAGCTCCGGCACGCTCGACGTGGTGCTGGAGCGGCTGGCCGACCTGCGCGAGCGCGGCGAGAAGACCCGCGAGATGGTGGTCTCCGCCATGCTGTACCCGGCCATCCTGATCGTGGTCTCGCTGGCCTCGGTGTTCCTGCTGCTGACCTTCGTGGTGCCGCAGTTCGAGACCATCTTCAAGGATGCCGGGGCGGCGTTGCCGACCCCGACCGCCATTGTCATCGCCATCGGCCGCTTTTGCCAGAATTACGGCTGGATGGTCGGCCTCGCCGTCGTCGCCGCGGTGATCGTCGCCCGTCGCGCGCTGGCCCTGCCCGGCCCGCGCCTGGCCTGGGACCGGACGGCGCTGCGCCTGCCGCTGGTCGGACCCCTGGTGCGGACCCTCGCCACCGCACGGTTCTGCCGCACCCTCTCCACCCTGGTCGGCAACGGCGTCGACCTGCCCTCGGCCATCGCCCTGTCCCGCGACGTGGTCTCGAACACCGCCGTCGCCGCCGCGATGGAGACTGTCATCACCGGCGTGCGACAAGGGCGGGGCCTGGCCGACCCGCTGGCCGAGATCGGGCTGTTCCCGCCGCTCGCCGTGCAGATGCTGCGCGTCGGCGAGGAAACCGGGCGGATCGACATGACCTCGGCGCATATCGCCGAGGCCTATGAGCGCAAGCTGGAAGCCGCGATCAAGCGGCTGGTCACGCTGGTCGAGCCGGCCCTGATCATCATCCTCGGCCTGGCGGTGGGCGGCATCGTCATGTCGATCCTGCTGGCCGTCATCAGCATCAACGACCTTGCCTTCTGAGAGACCATAGATCCCGATGCAGACCTCGCCCCAGACCGCCGACGCCACGACCGTCAACGACACGGCCGCCGCCCGTCGCCGCCGCCAGGCCGGCTTCACCCTGATCGAGCTGCTGGTCGTGCTCGTCATCCTCGGCCTGCTGGCCGGGCTGGTGGGGCCTCGGATCCTGTCCTATCTCGGCGGCGCCCGGGCGGATTCGGCGCGGCTGCAGATCGAGAACTTCAAATCTGCCCTCGATCTCTACGCCATCGATGTCGGCGGCTATCCGACCACGGCCCAGGGGCTGAAGGCGCTGATGGCCAACCCCGGCGGGGTGCGCGGCTGGAACGGGCCGTATCTGCGCAGCAACGCGCTGCCGGAGGATCCGTGGGGCAGCGCCTACAACTACCGCGCGCCGGGGCAGCACGGCGCCTATGACCTGTATTCCCTGGGCGCCGACCGGAAGGAGGGCGGCAGCGGCGATGACGCCGACATCACCAGCTGGTGAGGCCGACCGGGCCCGGGCCGTCGCCCGGACCGACCGCGGCTTCACCCTGCTGGAGCTGCTGGTGGTCCTGGTCGTGCTCGGCGCCGTGGCGGCGCTGGTGCCGCCGATGCTGGCGCGCGGCTCGGCCCAGGCCCAGCTGAAGCGCACCGTGGCGACGCTGGCGTCGGAGCTGCGCCAGGCGCGCAGCGACGCCATCCTGCGCGACGGGCCGCAGGGCGTGGTGATCGACCCGGCGGGCCGCAGCTTCGGTCCGGTCGCGGCGCCGCTGCGCCACCGCATCGCCGACGGCATCGCCGTCGACGTCACCAGCGCCGAGATCGCGGCCGACCGCTCCGGCCGACCGGCCATCCGCTTCCTGCCCGACGGCCGGTCGACCGGCGGCACCATCCGCCTGGCCGGCCAGGGCCGCGCCTATCAGGTCGAGGTCAACTGGCTGACTGGCCGGGTGCGGGTCACGGAGCCCGGCAATGGCGCATGAGCCGAGAATCCGGGAGCGGGGTTTCACCCTGATCGAGGTCGTGGTCGCCCTGACCATCCTGGGACTGATCCTGACCGTGATCTTCCGGATCTTCGGCACCGGCATGACGGGCATGGCCCGGGCCGACGGGCTGCAGCGCGCGGCGATCGTGGCCGAGGGGCTGGCGGCGCAGCTGGACAGCCTGCCGACGCCGCTGAAGCTGGGCAGCACCCTGTCCGGCGAGACCGATGACGGCTATCGCTGGCGGATTGTCGCCGACAGCTGGGACCAGGCGCCGCGCCAGACCGTGGCGCTGGGGGCCCGCCAGGCCCGGCTGGCCCGGCTGCGCATCGCTGTCGAGCCCCGGTCCGGCCCACGCTTTGAGATGACCACCCTGGCCCTGGTGGCGGTGCAATGACGACGGGCACCGACAGCCAGCGCGGTTTCACGCTGCTCGAGACCATCATCGCCATGGTCGTGCTGGCGCTGATCATGGTGCTGCTGACCGGGGGGCTGCGCTTCGTCACCGCCGGCTGGGACCGCGGCGCCCGGGCGGCCGACGCGTCGGAGACGATCGCCCTGGTGCAGTCGACGCTGCGGCGCGAGGCGGCGGCGGCCCGGCGGCTGACCTGGCAGGCCCAGCCCGGCGCCAAGCCGGCCGTCACCTTCCGCGGCGATCCCGACCGGATCGGGCTGGTGGTGGCCGATCCTGGCTTCCCCGGCGACCCGGGCCTGGCCATCGCCTTCTTCTACGTCGATGTCGTGCCCGGCCAGTCAACCCTGCGTTATTCCCGCGCCGGCTTCGACCCGCGGCTGGCCGGCTTCGCCGATGCCAAGCCGACCGACGACCTGGTCCTGGCCCGCGGCCCGGTCGCGTACCGCTTCGACTATTTCGGGACGATCCCCGGCGAATCGCGGCCGCGCTGGGTGTCGCCCTGGCCGGACCGCGAGGTACCGCCACGGCTGATCCGCCTGAGCAGCCGCGACGCCGAGGGGCTGGCGGTGTGGCCGGACATCGTGGTGCCGCTGCCGGTCGATCTGGAGGCCGCCTGCGTCCGCGCCATCACCTCCGGCAACGGCCCCACCCCGGACGGGCAGCAGCAGAACGCCCCGGCGGGGCAGCAGCAGGCCGGACAGCCGCAGCAGCCGCAACAACAGCAGCAGCCGCAGAACCCGGCGCAGCCGCAACAAGGCACGCAGGCCGCGGCCGATTCCGCCAACGCCCCCGCCGCCCCGTCCGCCGTGGACGGGAGCGACTTCTGCAGCCTGTCGGCGCAGCGCGATGCCAAGGCCGGCTGACCCCCGCCCCGCCGCGCCCCGCGACCCGCACCGGGGCGAGCGCGGCGTGGCGCTGGTGGTGGTGCTGTGGACGCTGGTGATGCTGTCGATGCTGACCATCGGCTTC
>NZ_JANX01000640.1 GCF_000767795.1 Inquilinus limosus MP06
GGAGGATTTGAACACCCGCCGGCCCGGCCCGCCGCGCCCCGGCCATGCCGACATGGCGGCGCTGTTCCGCGCCCTCGACACGCGCTGGCGGCCGGGCACGATCGGCTTCGACGATGTCTGCCTGGCCTACAAGGACCGGCAATTCGTGCTGCAGCGCCCGAACCCGCGGGCGCGCTTCTTCTCGCTGTATCGCGGCTCGGCCATGGGCAATGTGCTGGGCCTGGCGATCGGCGCCCGGCTGGCGGCGCCGGAGAGCGATGTCGTCGGCTTCACCGGCGACGGCTGCTTCCGGCTGTTCGCCGGCTGCCTGGCGGAGGCGCGCGATCTCGGTATCCTGCTGTTCCTCTTAGACAATGCCAGCTACGGCATCATCGAGCAGGGGGTGCAGACGATCATCCCGGACGCGCCGGCCGCACGCCGCCACAACCGCCTGGATGCGATCGACTACGCCGCCATGGCCGAGGCCTGCGGCTGGCGGTCGGCGGCGCTGCGGCCCGACCTGGGCAACCTGGACGACATCCTCGCCGCCCACCGCGCCGGCCGGCTCTCGACCCTGGTCACGGTGCCGGTCGATTCCGCCCACATCCTCGGCATCAACCCGAGAGCGAGCAACCTGTGAATACCCAGCAACCTGTGACCGCGCATCCCGGAGCCCGCCCCGTGAGCCTGGCCCTCGACCCCGATTTCCTCCGCCTCCTCTCCGGCAGCCATGCCCGGCTGGTCGGCACGCCGCTGCTGCCGGAGGATGCCGGCGACGATGCGGACCGGGCGCAGTGGCTCTATGAGTCCGCGCCGTTCTGCGTGCTGGCGCACAACACCGATGCCGATCCCCGCTTCGTCTACGCCAACAAGGCCGCCCAGGCCCGCTTCGAATATGGCTGGGACGAATTCATCACCCTGCCCTCCCGCCTCTCCGCCGAGGCGCCGGACCGGGCGGAGCGGCAGCGCCTGCTGGACACGGTGACCCGCGACGGCTTCATCGCCGATTACCGCGGCATCCGCATCGCCAAGTCGGGCCGCCGCTTCCGGATCGAGAAGGCGGTCGTCTGGCAGCTGATCGACGAGGCCGGCACCCTGCACGGCCAAGCCGCCGCTTTCGGGGAGTGGCGGGAGATGTAAGGCAACGGTCGCGGGGGCGGCCGTCCTGATCTCGTTTGACTGTGCAGTGGGCGTCTGTTCCGACCGCTATCGGCCCTTCGCAGACTCTATCCGACACTGATCTCGGTGAGTTTGATCCAAACCCATCCAGGATACCGATCGTCATCGGACCAGATGTCGACAGAGATGCGTCCAACGGATACTGGTACATTGATGTATCGAAATGAACCGCTGTCGCTCAAACTCATCACGCCGCTTGGGGTGGCTAACGATCCAGAAAAGAGCTTAATTCCTGCTCTGTCGCACTCCGCGTCTGTCAGAATGACCGTCGACATGCCATCGACATAAGATTGGACCCAGAAGCAGATGCAACTGTCAGTCGCGGTCACGAATGATTGTCCTGTATCGCCGGGAATAGCTTCCATACTTGCAGGATCGGAAAGGAACAGAACGGGGTATTCCGTCCTTGCCTGCATCTGAAAAGTTGTCATTCCCGCCCCCTAGTGGAGAGGATCCATCCGGCAAGATAAGCCCTTCCAAGCTTTTCATTGAACGGCGAACTTCCGCTAACCGCCCTCCCGGTCACCGGAGCCCCCGAGGTATTCCAGACGCCGCCATCACAAGGCTCTCTTGGGATTTTCGATCCAAGCCGGGCGAGTTGATCGCAGAGCCAATGCCAGCAGGCGGGGGCGCGATCGGGCATCTGCGCCAGGCCGGTGCTGATGCCGTCGGCCGGCATCACCACCGTCCCGCCGGCGGCGAGGTGGTCGCGAAGGCGGTCGAGCGCCGGGGCAACATGCTGTTGCAGCCGCGCCAGGTCGGCATCGGTCAGGAAGGCGTTGGCCACCAGGCTCGGCGCCCGCTTCGTCGCAATCCCGACCGCGTTCGGCTCGCCCCGCGCGGCCGCCGCCTGCCCTCCCAGGCCGCGCTCCACGAAGTTGTCGCCGAACACGTAGAGCGCTGCGGATTGGCCCGGATTTCCTCACGGCTGTAGCGCGCGACATACTCGACCGGCATCTGATCCTCCTCGGGGCGTTCGGCCCGATCCTCTCACGAACGGGCTGCGGTGAACATTTTGTGCCCTTGCATGATCGATCAATTATGTTCATGATATGTTCTATGGATGAGGCGCAGACTCCCCGTGGCAAGACCCGGCCGGGCGACCCCGACCTGCACTGGACGGAGTGGGCGCTGGACCGGCTGCGCGAGGTGGTTGAGCTCGACATCCGCACCATGCGGGCGACGGTGCGGGAGCACGAGCAGATCCTGCGCGGCGCGGAGATGCCGGACTATCCGCTGATGCAGTCCCGCCTCGCTCGCTCGGTGCGGCTGTCGCTCGCGATGACCGAGCGGATCCGGCGCGACTACCTGCTGCGCAAGCAGCAGCGGATCGCGTCCGGCGAGCAGGAACGCCGTCGGGCGAAGCGGGAACAGGCGACCGAGATCGCGGTGAAGGCGATCGCCAGGCCCGCCGATCCGGAGGACGCCGAGCGCGTCCGGTTGCTGGTCCGGGAGAAGCTGGTCGAGGACGAGATCCTCGACGTGCAGATCGATACCCTGTCACCGGAAGAGTTCGTGCGTGAGGTGAGCCGCAGGATCGGCCTCCCGCCCGACCCGTCCTGGCTGCCGCCGGGCTGTATCGACGAAGCCGTGACCGTCGATGCCGTGGCCGAGACGGCCGAGTCTGCCGAGGCCTGGCCCCGCCTGGAGGATGAATCCGTCGCCGGCCGGCTCATGCCGGCGCCGTCGAAACCCGATAGCAGCTAGCCGCCTTGCCGCCTCCTCACATCGTCATTGCGAGGAGGCGAAGCCGACGAAGCAATCCATCTGCCCACTCGTGCTGCTGCATGGATTGCTTCGCTGCGCTCGCAATGACGGCGTGGGCTGCAGAATCAGTGTCCAAAACCGATGGTTCTGCCTCTCCCGCTTGCGGGAGAGGTCGGAGGCACTTGCGCCTCCGGGTGAGGGGGGTTTGTCGAGGCCTGGGCCCACCCTCACCCGGTCGCGCTGCGCGAGCCCGACCTCTCCCGCCAGGCGGGAGGGGCAACACGAGAAGACGACGGGCATCGAGTAGGCGCAGACGACGGGAACCACCCACAAGAGAAAAGACGCTCCTCCCCTACCGCGCGAACAGCCGCGGATACTCGGTCTTGGCCAGCGCCTCGCGCAGGGTCGCACGCTCGGTGTCGTTCAGCGCCCGCAGCGGCGGGTGGGGGCGGCGCCAGGA